>JAOQAA010000233.1 GCA_025963815.1 Capsulimonas sp. | reverse complement strand
GCGCGGAGAGCTTCCGCCTGATGCCCGCCCGCCGGCTGTTCGTCCTAGGCGTCGGGCATGTGCGCCGGCAGGGCCTGAGGATCGGCAGCCGCTCGGATGCATTGGCGGACGTACAGGACACGGAAATCGTCTCCCTTTCCGAGTTAGACTGGCGTGTGCTCAATGCGCTCAAGCGGGAGTTCGCCGCCGAGGAGATCACACGCGACCTCTGGGACGTGCGGGCCGACGAAGCCGAGGTCAGTTTGGAAACATTTTACGCCATTGCGCGCTCGCTGGATCAGCGCGGCGTCATTGGGCGCTTCTCCACATTTCTGGAGCACGTGAAGCCCACTGACGGCCGCCGCGTCACGCGTTACAACGCTCTCTTTCACTGGGCCGTCCCCGAAGGGCGCGAGATTGAGGCGGGGCGGGAGATCGGGCGGTTTCCTATTCTCACCCATGCGTACTGGCGTGAGGGGGGGCCGGAGTTCGGAAACGTCAACCTCATGGCGGTCGCGCACGGCCTGGATAAATCCGTGCTTCTCGCGCACAAAGCGGCGATGGACACGCATCTCGAAGCATTGGGGATCCCTGTCCGTTACACCAATGTCTTCTGGGGCGGCCGCAGCGAGATCAAGCCGTCCGAGATTTCTCCAGATGTCTATCGGCGCTGGAGCGAATCCGTGGGATTGGACAGCAAAGAGGAGATCGAAACACTGTGAAAAACGTCCGTGGCGCCGATATCCTGAGCGTCGCCACAATCCGTATTATCCTCGTGGCGGCGCGCGTACTGCTCCTCGCCAACGGCTGCCAGCGCACGACTCTCGGCGATGTTGCGCAAGCCGCACAGATGACTCTGTCCACGGTGACGCGCTATTTCGACAGCAAAGAGCATCTCTACGCCGCCGTTTTGCGAGAAGATTTAGAGGCTCTACTATGTGCCGTCCAGACCTCGAATCAGCCTACGGACAATGCGCTTGACAATCTCCTCGCCGCGCACGACGCTGCGGGCCGCTTCGTCGCCGACTACCGTCACATGGAGGGCTTTCGCCTGCTGGCGGACGCCATTCTCTCCCACGGCGCCCTGGACGGCCCTGGAGAGGCGGGATCGCCCTCCTCGATCTTTCGACGCGGCGGCGCCGAGAAAGCCGCCCAAATCGTCGGCCATTTCCAGACGATCCTCGAAGAGGGTATAGGGCGCGGTCACTTCCGCCCGATGGACGCTCATCAAGGCGCGCGCCTCCAGCTTGGAATGTGTTTCGGATGCGCCCGCCCGCTGCCGTTCCCTCTTCACGAAACACGATGGCTAATGGAGGACGAAGAAATGCGGAGAACATTCCACGAACTCATCGCCGGTGGAGTGCTCGAACGCCATCGTCAGTGACGGATTGGACAGCAAGGACCGGAGTGCGCCGCAAGTCACCCCTGCGCTATACTAGGAACATGAAACGGACGGAGAAGCGTCCGCGACAGGTGAGAGGAGCAATCCAATGGCATCTATCATGGAGCAGCGCGAAGCGGGGACACAACCGTACAAGGGCGATGAGGAAAAATGGGAGGCGGTCACGCGGCGCGACCGTGACGCCGACGGCGCATTCTTTTACTCGGTCAAGACCACCGGCGTTTACTGCCGCCCCTCCTGCGCCTCGCGGCTGGCGAATCGCGAGAACGTCCGGTTCCACCCCAGCTGCGACGACGCCGAACAGGCCGGATTCCGCCCCTGCAAGCGATGCCGCCCGAACGAAACGGCGCTGGCCCAGCGTCACGCCGCCACTGTTACCGAAGCATGCCGGATCATCGAAGCGTCCGACGAAGCGCCTGGCCTCGACGCACTCGCCGAAGCCGCCGGCGTCAGCCGCTTCCATTTCCACCGGCTGTTCAAATCGGTCACCGGCGTCACCCCGAAAGCCTACGCCGACGCCCACCGCGCCCGGCGCGTCCGTGACCAGATCGCGCAAGGGACCAATATCTCCGAAGCGATTTATGAAGCCGGCTATCAATCCAGCAGCCGGTTTTATGAAACATCCAACGACCGGCTCGGCATGACGCCCACCGCCTTCCGCAGCGGCGGCGCCGGGGCCGCGATCCGTTTCGCCGTCGGCGAAAGCTCCCTGGGCGCGATCCTCGTCGCGGCGACCGAGAAAGGCGTCTGCGCCATCCTGCTTGGCGACGATCCCAACACTCTGGTCCAAGACTTGCAGGACCGATTTCCGAAAGCGCAGATCATCGGCGGCGACCAAGAGTTCGAAGCAACCATCGCCCAGGTCATCGGTCTCATCGAATCCCCCACGCACGGCCTCGACCTACCGCTTGACATCCGAGGGACGGCCTTCCAGCAGCAAGTCTGGCAAGCCCTCCGCGAGATCGCCCCCGGCTCAATCGCCAGCTACGCCGACATCGCCGCCCGAATCGGTCGCCCCAAAGCCGTCCGCGCCGTCGCCCAGGCCTGCGCCGCAAACGCCCTCGCCGTCGCGATCCCCTGCCACCGGGTCGTCCGCGCCGACGGCGCCCTATCCGGCTACCGCTGGGGCGTAGAGCGCAAACGCGCCCTGCTGGACCGGGAGGCGGGAGCATGACACACGGGGAAATTTGATCGCATCCGATAAGAATTTCATGAACATCCCGAACCTTCGTCTATCGAAGAACAATCCATCGTCCGATATAAAATAGCGGCTAACCGTTTTGTATCGGGGGAATTCGTTTTCGGTCCATGCGCCGGCACTTCCGCGGAATTACCCAGCTAACGACAAAGGGCGCGCAAGGATTTTTCATGAACTGCTTTCGGAAATTGACCACGGGGTCGAAGCTGATTGGCGGCTTTGGGCTTTGTCTTCTTTTGGCGTCGCTTGTCGGCGCGATGGCGCTTGCGCAGATGTCGATTATGACGCAAACGTCTGAGGCGATGCTGAACGAAGTCGTTACCGGGGAGAAATGGCTGGGCGAATTCCATGTCAATGCGCGGCGGCTGCGCACGCTGGAGATGGAGCATGCGCTGGCCCCCGACGCCGATCAGCCGGCGCTGGAGCGTGATATGTTCGCCGCCGAGGCAAGCACAGCAAAAGGGCTTCAGGAGTACGGTCGCACGGTGCTCGATCCTGTCGACCGAGATAACTTCCAGATCCTGCAGAACGACTGGAGCAGCTATCTGGCGATGCACAAGACGGTGGTTCCGATCAGCAGGCTTGGGAATAAGGATCGGTCCTATGCGGAGCTGAGCGGGCCGATGCGGGCGCGTTTTCTGCACATGCGCGGCGTCACGGAACAGATGGCCGAATGGAACTACCGCCACGGCGTCTGGTACGGCCACCGTATGCGGCAGCATTATGTGCAGAGCAAGGCCTGGGTGATCGGGCTCTTGATCGCCGCTCTCGCGGCCGGCGCCGCGATCGGCCTTTTCACCACACGCTATCTCACCCGAGTCCTGCGCAATTTGGAAGGCGAAGTCGCCGAACGCTGTCTGGCGCAGTCGGCGCTGCAGGAGCGCGAACAGCGCTTCCGCGCCATTATCACCAACTCACAAGATGTTTTCGCCATTCTGAACCAGGACGGCAAAGTCAGTTACATCAGTTCGGCGATCACTTCGATTTGGGGTTTTTCCGTAGAAAACACGCTCGGAACACAGGGGCGCGACTGGGTTCATCCGGACGATCTGGCGCGCTCCGAAGCTCTGCTCGCGCAGGCGCTGGAGCTTCCGGGACGCAATGTCTCGACGCAGCTGCGCCTGCGCCACAATGATGGCTCGTGGCGCAACTCCGAGGTGATCATCAACAACCAGCTGGCCGACTCCGCTGTCGCCGGCTTCACGCTGACATTTCGGGACATCATGGAGCGGGACGCCTTTGAAGAGCAGCTCAAGCATCAGGCCTTTCACGACGTGCTGACGGGGCTTCCTAACCGCGCGTTGCTTCTCGACCGCTTAGACCGGGCGCTGGCGCGCTCGCGCCGTCACGGGCAGGACGTCGCCGTACTCTTTATCGATCTCGACAATTTCAAAATCGTCAACGATAGCCTGGGGCACGAAGCCGGCGATGACCTTCTCACCATCGTCGCCGAGCGCCTGAGCTCCAAAGTCCGTCAGCAGGATACGGTGGCGCGTTTTGGCGGCGACGAGTTCGCGATTCTTCTGGAAGACGCCGCCCCCGGCGAAGCGTTGGAGATCGCGGCGCGGGTAGCCGAAGAAATGCGCAAGCCTCTTTGCATCCAGGGGCGGGACATGTTTGTGACCGCCAGCATCGGCGTGGCGCTCAGCCTGGACAGCAGCGGAGACGCCAACGGCCTGCTGCGGGACGCCGATATCGCGATGTATCAGGCGAAAGCGGACGGCAAAGCGGCCACTGTGACGTTCGATCGCAGTATGACCGCCCGCGCCGCCGAGCGGCTGGAGCTGGAAAGCGAGCTGCGCCGTGCGATCGAGCAGGGACAACTGCGGCTGCACTATCAGCCGATCATCGCGCTGAGTACTCAGCAGATCAGCGAAGTGGAAGCGCTGGTCCGCTGGGAACACCCGACACGCGGTTTGATCCCGCCGGGCAAGTTTATCCCGATTGCCGAGGAGACAGGCCTGATTGTTCCGCTCGGCAAATGGGTTCTGGAGGAAGCGTGTCGTCAGGGCCAGGAGTGGCGCGAAAGCAGCCCGGAGAACCTCTCGCTTCTGATCGGCGTCAACCTTTCGACACGGCAGTTTCAGCAAGAAGGCTTGATCGAAGAAATCGCGGAGATTTTGGACCGTTCGGGTCTGCCGCCCTCCAGCCTCAAGCTGGAAATTACGGAAAGCCTGATGTCGTCACACCCGGAAGACACAATCGCCAAGCTGGAGCAGATCAAGGCGCTCGGCGTGCATCTGGCCGTGGACGATTTCGGCACCGGCTACTCGTCCATGTCGTATCTGGCGAACTTCCCCGTGGACACGCTCAAGATCGACCAATCGTTCGTGCAGCGACTAGGCAGCAGCAGTGAATCCGACGCGATCGTCCAGGCGATCATGACGCTCGCCAAGGCGCTGAACCTGCGCGTCACCAGCGAGGGCATCGAGACCGACGAACAGCACGCCCTCCTGCGCGCCATGGGCTGCGACCACGGCCAGGGCTACCTCTTCTCCCGTCCCATCACCAGCCTCGCGCTAACAGCGCTGCTCACGAACCAATCCGCCGTGTTACAAGGGGACAGCGACATTTCGGACGAACGCCGCGCCGCATGATTGTTAAGAATTCTGCACTATGCGTCCTCGAAGTAAGATAGCCGGCGACTGAAGTCGCGCCTAGAAGTGCACGATGTCCACCTCCGTGGACTCCAGAAACCTCGCGATTGCGTTTCTTTTCTGGAGTGCCCGGAGGGGCACATCGTGCTTTTCTAGGCGCGACTTCAGTCGCCGGCTATCTTAATCTTATGCGCAGGCTGCCCATTGCGTAACATCAGTTATTTTACGCCGACGCGCTCCGCACGCCGGTTCTTCCCACCGGGCGCGGGGGCTGCTTGGGAGAATCGACTGTGCCGGGTTCGCCGTTTTTGGGCATGGCTTTGGCGAGGACTTCGACCATTTCCTCCACGACGGTCAGCATGCGGGCGGGGGTGTCGGGGGTCGCGAGGAAAACGACGTCTGGGAGGAACTGGTGCTGCATGTAGAGGCGGGCCAGTTTCTTGATGGTGTCCATCGGGATGTGCGTGCCGCGGAAACGGATGGCGACGCGGCGTTTTTCGGCGACGATGTTGCCGATGCCGACTTCCAGGCAGCGTAAACGAAGGCGCAGGGTCGCGAGCAGGTTCCAGACGGAGCGCGGGGGGTCGCCGTAGCGGTCTTCTAGCTCTTCTTGGATTCGCGCGACGTCTTCCATGCGGCGAACCGCCGTTAGTTTCTTATAAATGAGAATACGCTCGGCTTCGCTCGGGATGTAACGTGGCGGGATGTGCGCGTCGAGCGGCAGCGCAACGTTCGGCAGTTCCCACTCGGGCTCCATATCCTCGCCCTTCAGCTCGTTGATCGCTTGGGACAGGAGCTGAGTGTAGAGATCGAAACCGACGGTGGCGACGGTTCCCGATTGGGCGGCGCCGAGCAGGTTGCCGGCGCCGCGTATCTCCAGGTCGCGCATGGCGACCTTATAGCCCGACCCTAGATCCGAGAACTCGCGCAGGGCGCCAAGGCGCTTTTCGGCGATCTCCGAGAGGATCTTGTCTTTCCGGTAAAGCAAGTACGCGTAGCCCTGGCGCTTGGAGCGGCCGACGCGGCCGCGCAGCTGGTAAAGCTGCGCGAGGCCGAGCTTGTCGGCGTTGTCCACGATGATCGTGTTGACGTTCGGGATGTCCAGACCGCTTTCGACAATCGTCGTACAAACGAGGATGTTGAACTCTTTGTTCGCGAAGCGCACCATGACGTCTTCAAGATCGTCTTCGTGCATCTGGCCGTGGGCGATATCCACAGTCGCCTGCGAGACAAGGCGGCGCAGATGCTCGGCGACATGCGTGATGCTTTCGATGCGATTATGCAGGTAGTAAACCTGCCCGCCCCGGTCGAGCTCGCGCAGGATCACTTCACGGATCAGCTCATCGTCGTACTCTTTGACGTATGTCTTGATCGGCTGGCGTCCCTCCGGCGGATCGTCGATCAGGCTCATGTCGCGTATGCCCGAGAGCGACATGTGGAGCGTTCGAGGGATCGGCGTCGCCGTCAGCGTCAGAACATCGACGTTCTTTTTGATCGCCTTAATCCGCTCTTTGTGCGCGACGCCAAAGCGCTGTTCTTCGTCGACAACCAGCATCCCCAGATTGCGGAACTTCACATCCTTGCTCAGAAGCTTGTGGGTGCCGACGACGATATCCACCGTGCCTTCGGCCAGCGCCTTGATCGTCCGGTCGGCCTCGGCCTTGGAGACGAAACGCGACAGCATCTCGATCTTCACGGGATACTGGGCGAGACGCTCCCGAAAGGTGACCAAATGCTGCTGGGCCAGGATCGTGGTCGGGCAGAGTACGGCGACCTGGCGACCAGCGTTCACGACCTTAAAGGCGGCGCGGATCGCGACTTCGGTCTTGCCGTAGCCGACATCGCCGCAGATCAAGCGGTCCATCGGCTTATCGTCTTCCAGATCGCGCTTGACGTCTTCGATGGCGGCGAGCTGATCGGGCGTTTCTTGATAGGGGAACGCCTCCTCCATCTCCATCTGCCAGGGGGTATCCGGGGCGATCGAGTGGCCGGTCGCGGCCTTGCGGGCGGCGTAAAGCTTGATCAGGTCCGCCGCCATCTCCTGGACTTGCTTTTGCGCCTTCTTGGTGGCCCGGGTCCATTCGCCGCTGTTGAGACGGGTGACGGTGGGCGTGGATTCCTGCGAGCCGATGTACTTTTGAACGCGGTCGATCTGATCCGTCGGGACATAGACCTTGTCACCGCCGGCGTACTCCAGCAGGAGATAATCCCGCTCGGCGCCGTCTTTGCTTTTTAGTCGCGTGATGCCCGCGTAGTATCCGATGCCGTGATTGATGTGGACGACGTAATCGCCTTCGCGCAGCTCCAGATACGAGGTAAGCTTGAGTCCCTCTTTGAACGCGCGCTTCTTGGGCTTCTGGTGGGCGCGATGGCCGAAGATGTCCGTGTCGGTCGCAACCATCAGTGCGGCTTCGGCGAGCTTAAAACCGCCGAGCAGACTGCCGTCGAGGACATAGACGCCGCCCTCGCCGCCGGGCTGCAGGCGATCCTGCGGCGACGCCGGGATCTTATGGTCGGCGAGCAGTTCGCGGATCTTCTGAGACTGCTCGGTGACGATCGCGACGCGGAAGCGGGCGCCGAGCCAGCCGTCGATCGCCTCGAAGAACGAGGGGAAGCGGCCGGCGAAGCTTTCCATGGCGCCGGACTGCGTCGAAATCGGGTCGGAAGCGCGCAGGCCGTCGACTTTCTGACCAAGCAGCGAGAAGATAATCGTCGCCGGCGACTTCGCGGCGTGGCTGACCACGGAGCTGAAGTTGCAGGCGTGCGGGGTTTCGGCGGTCAGCCATTCGCCGCGCGCCGCGCGCGTACCGGCGATCTCCAGGACTTCCTTTTCGATCTGCTCCAGTCGCGCCTTGGCCTGGTTGGGCTCATCGAGAACCAGTAGCGCGCCTTCGGGCAGATAATCCAGCGCGCAGAGTTCACGCGGCTCAAGGTACGGCAGATAGTATTCGGTCTGGTCGAAATACGTTCCGGAGCTGAGCTGCGCAATATCCGCTTCGATCCGCTCTTCCAGACGGTCCGCGTGTTCGGCGCCCTTTCCTTCTTCGTTCGCCTTGCGCAGCGCCGCCATCCGTCCTGGCAGTTCGTCCTTGAGACGCGTCACGGCCTCGGCGATGGCGTCTTCTGTCAGCGGCGCTTCACGTATGGCATGCACCGTCAGACTTTCGGCTTTGCCCACGGATCGCTGGGACTCGACGTCGAACGGACGGATGCTCTCGACTTCATCTCCAAAGAAATCGATACGGAACGGCCGCACGGCGTCCCCAGGGAAGATATCCAGAATGCCGCCGCGACGGGTCCACTGTCCTGGGTTCTCCACGGCTTCGACACGATCGTATCCAAAGCCCGCGAGTGTCTTTTCCAGATCTGCGATTTCCACACTTCCGCTGACGGAGATCGTCACGCTGCGATCGCGCAGAGCCTCGGGCGCGACGGTGCGCTGGAGAAACGCGCCGATCGGACCGACCACCAGACGAGCCTCCCCACGCGCGAGTTTCTGCAGGGCCGCCGTCCGGCGCCCGAGCACCGTGAGATCGGGGGCGCCTTCCGCGAAGACCAGCGTTTCCGTGCTGGAGACGAGGCTGACAAGCGCGTCGTCCTCCACACCGTAGCGAGCCAGGTCCGCGCAGATCCGCGCGGCCTGATCGGCATTGTAAGTAACAACCACGATCGGATGCCCAAGCTCTCGCGCGAGCTGCGCGAGAATAAAGCTTTTCGCCGCGACCGGCAGTCCCTCGATCTGAGTGAGGCCGCCGACTTCGATCCGTTTCTTCAGTTCGTGATAAGCAGGGAGATCATCCACCAGCGCCGGCAGTTCGCGCAAATCCATCCGTTAGTTCCTTCCACGGGAAAACAGGGGAGCGTACGTCCCGGACGCAAGAAACGCCTCAGACGCACAAAAGGGCCTCGGCGGTCTTAAAACCGCCCAAGCCTCAATATTTGTGTTCAACGTATTATTATACCCGCGCACGGCCTCGACTCAGACTTTGCCGCAGAGGCGTCTCAACTTCGCAAAGTCGAAGCCGCGCGGATCGGACTTGCGCCCCTTAGGAAGCGCGATCTGAGCGTGGGAAACGATGCGGCTGGCCGGAATATCACAGACCGTGCGCAGGCGGCGGATAATCCCCGCAACCGCCTTGTACTGCACGTCCGGATAAGGGTCTATTCCGTCGTTTCGGTTCACCATTTCGATCCCGACACTGTATACGTTTACCCTGGGAGCGCCGTCCAAGGAGGAGCTGCCCGCATGCCAGGACTGCATGCCAATCGAGACCATCTGCACCACACGCCCATCCTTGCCGACGATATAATGCGCGGAAACACGCGACTTAGGGCTTTGGAAGATGGTGACGGCGGAATCGAATCTTGTCCCTGCCGTGGCGTGGACGACGACACAATCGATATTCGTCCAGAACGGACGTGGGCTGACATGAGGCGATGGCACAAAAGGATAAAAGCGATCCACACGCGCCCACTGCTCGCGCTGACGCGCCTGCCGAACAACGAAGACTGTAAGAATCAAGGCCGCAGCGACGAGGACCAGAAAGATAATACGTTTACGCATAGGATCATTATAGGGCGCCGCAGCCCTTGGAGGTAACAAATTTTGCCGGCTCCAAGTTAGACCTTTTTCATAAACGGGAATAAACAAGCATATACTCCCACGATTAGAAAGATCGAGCCCATGTACGAGCAGTTTGGAGCCCTTCCCGACCACGAGAAAAAGACCGTCACATTCAAGTTGTTCCTCCCTGATGCGTCGAAAGACCCGAAGCAATATGAAGCGGGCGGGCTGCCCCGAATTACCCGTATCTCAGTCATGGGAAGCTTTCAGAATCCTGAGACGAAAGAATGGGACGACAGCTCAGCGATCGAGCTTCTGCCCACCGACTATACCGATCCCCGCGACAACATTGTTAAAGGCGTCGTGTATACTGCGCAGGTCGAAAAATTACCCGACGGATTTTACGAATATAAATATAAAGTCGAGTTCGAGAACGGCGAGACGCGCATGGTATGCGATCCGTGCGGCCGTTGCGGCGGCGCGAAGCACCAGAATTCGGGATTTGTCGTCGGCGGCAAGGCTGCCGAGGTCAAGCGCCTCGCCAGGCGCCTTCCGTATCAAGACCTGCGCATCTATGAGCTGATGATCGACGATTTCACGGCGAACATCCGTAAAAAGAACGAAGCGCCCTTGCAGACGATTGTCCGCAAGCTGGACTATCTTCAGTCGCTTGGGATCAATGCGATCGAGTTCATGCCCTGGAATCCCTGCTCCTACTCGGACGCCGCCGATTCCAGCTTTACCTGGGGATAT
>JAOQAA010000216.1 GCA_025963815.1 Capsulimonas sp. | reverse complement strand
ACTGTCCTTCGCGGCCGGCCAGCGGCGACGTGTTGACGCCGAAGGTCATGCTGAGCGTGGGTTCGTCGATATTCATCAGAGGCAGCGCGACGGGATTCTCCCGCGACGCCACGGTCTCGCCGATGTTGACATCGGCCAGGCCTGAGATCGCGACGATCTCGCCGGCTTCCGCCTCATCGACTTCGACGCGGTTCAATCCCTGATAGATAAAGACCTGTGCGATCTTTCCAGGGATGTGATTGCCTTCGCGGTTGATGACTGTGATCGCCTGCCCCGTCTTGACGACGCCGGCGTTGACCTTACCGATGCCGATGCGGCCCTTGTAGTCATCGTAGTCCAGGGTCGTGATACGCAGCTGCAACGGCGCCTCGGGATCGCCTTCCGGCGGGCTGAGGTGGCTGACGATGGTTTCGAACAGCGGCTTGAGATCCTCGCCGGGGACGTTGGCGTCCAAAGTCGAGGTTCCCTGCAGAGCGATCGCGTAGACCACGGGGAAGTCTAACTGATCTTCCGTGGCGCCGAGATGGCCAAAGAGATCGAAGGTTTGATCCACGACCCAATCGACGCGAGATTGCGGGCGGTCGATCTTATTGACGACCACAACCGCTTTGAGGCCTGCCTGCAGCGCCTTTGCGAGAACGAAGCGCGTTTGCGGCATCGGTCCCTCAACGGCGTCGACAAGTAGAAGAACACCATCGACAAGGCTCATAACGCGCTCAACTTCTCCTCCAAAGTCCGCGTGTCCGGGCGTGTCGACAATATTGATCTTAATGTCTCCGTAGGTGATGGCGTTGTGCTTGGAAACGATGGTGATGCCACGTTCCTTTTCCAGATCCATTTTGTCCATGACACGCTCGGCGACATGCTGGTTGGCGCGGAAGACGCCTCCCTGCTTGAGCATGCCGTCCACTAGCGTGGTTTTGCCATGATCGACGTGTGCGATAATGGCGATGTTGCGAAGGTGTGTTTGCGAGTTCGGCTTTGACATAGCGGATTCATTATAGCACATGAAGGGCCATTCTCCGTTGACATCGTGAGCCGGCTTTGGTACAATATGGGTGATTTACCATCGCCGGGCCAAATCCGGACGATGTTTTCCGCCTGAGGGAGGTCGCGTGACCCTGTTAATTGTCAGCACAGCCGTCATCACTGGGATAATCGGCTTTACCTATTCGAGCTTTTTCGAATGGTTCAATCACCGTTATCTGATGCACGAGAAGCATTTTCCGCTGCATGACGCATTCCGTGGGCACACGATGGTGCACCACCAGATCTACAAATGGGACAAGACATTCGAAGCCCAAGGCCCCGGCAAGCCGCCCCACGTGGCGCTCCGCTGGTACGCCTTTCCGCTGATGATGATCTTTCACCTGCCGTTTTTCTTCCTGTTCCAATGGCTCATCGGACTTGCGATCCCTGCGATGCGCGGAACTCCGATCGCCATGGGTCTATTCGTCGGCTGTGTGATTTACTTCACCGGCTATGAATACACACACTATTTGATGCATGTCCCCAAGGGGCATCATGTCGAGCGCTACCGCTGGTTCCGGTTCATCAAGGAACACCACCGGCTGCACCACAAGTACATGCTGCGCAACCTGAACGTCTTCATCCCGCTCGCCGACCTCTGCTTCGGCACGCTGGTGACCTCCGAAGGCTGGCGCTCCAAACCCGCCAAGCGCCAGCGCATCCTCGCCGGCCGCAAAACGGCGACGCCGCCGGCGCAGTCAAAAACGCCTGCGGACACAAATTCCTAAGACGCAAAAAAGCCCGCTCCCATTTTGGGAGCGGGCTTTTTTATTGGGGACCTATTCCCCCGCGCTTTAGCGCGTTTCCCCTTTTCCCAGCAAGGCCCTTCGGGCGGGAAAAGGGGCGTTCGTAACTGCGATCCAGGCGAGTGTTCCGGGTTGTGAGAAGAGTTTTAGATTAGAAGCTCTTCTTCGTCGGCCACGATAAAACTCGCCTGGACTATATTTATTAGCCCCCCTTTTCCCGCCCGAAGGGCCTTGCTGGGAAAAGGGGAAACGCGCTAAAGCGCGGGGGAATAGGTCTCTAACTTAATCCACAAACTCATACCGAGTATTGCGGCGGCGCGCTGTATAACCGGCGTCCTGGATCAAGCGCTCAATCTCCTCGATCGGAACCGTGAACACGCAGCCGGCGGTGGACACGACGTTCTCTTCCATCATCGTGCTGCCGAAGTCGTTGACGCCGTAGCGCAGCGAAAGCTGGCCGATACGCGGGCCTTGGGTGACCCAGGAGGCTTGCAGGTTCTCGAAGTTGTCCAAGTAAATGCGAGCGATGGCGATCGTGCGCATATAGTCGAACGCCGAAGCGCGTGTGCCGCCGAGTTCGGTACCGTCTGGCTGGTAGTTCCAGGCGATGAACGCTTTGAAGCCGCCGGTTTCGTCCTGGAGGTCGCGCAGCTTGCGAAAATGCTCCACGCGGTCCTCTTCGGTGTCGATGCTGCCGTACATCATGGTTGCCGAGGACTTCAGGCCGACCTTGTGCGCGACGCGCATGCAGTCCAACCACTCTTCGGCGGTGTCCTTGTAGGGCGATATGAAGTCACGCACGCGGTCGGTGAGAACTTCCGCGCCGCCGCCGGGGACGGAGTGCAGACCGGCCGCCTTCAAGCGTAGGAGCGTTTCCTCCATCGTCAGCTTGGAGATGTTCTTGATGTAGATGATCTCGGCGGGCGAAAGCGCATGCAGAATGACCGTGGGGAACTTCTCCATGATCGCCCGGAAGAGATCTTCGTACCACTCGATCTTGAGCTTGGGGTTCAAACCGCCCTGCATCAAAATCTCAATGCCGCCGACATCCACCATTTCCTGGATTTTCTGGAAGATCTGCTCGCGGGACAGCACATAGCCGCCCTCATGGCCGGGAATCCGATAGAAGTTACAGAAGCTGCATCGCACCCAGCAGACGTTGGTGTAGTTGATATTGCGTCCAACGATGTAGGTGACAAGCTGCTCCGGGTGCTTCTTGTTGCGCACAAAGTCGGCCAATTCGGCGAGGTCGGTCAAGTTCTTGTGACGGAACAAACGCAGCGCGTCGTCATCCGTGATTCGCTCGCCGGCGTAGACTTTGTCCGCGATATCGACGATCGACGGGTATTCGGGCAGCGTCAGGTCGGCCCGGCGCAGATCTCGTTCAATGACTGCCATTTCAATGATCCTTTCCAGGA
>JAOQAA010000209.1 GCA_025963815.1 Capsulimonas sp. | reverse complement strand
CGTGATACCCTGACTGAACCACGGGCGTGCCGTTTGCCGTTCCGGCGAGATTGGCGTCGAGCGCCAGGTTTGTGGAGCGCACGAACAGGGCGTACGTCCCTGGGCCGATGGCGGGAGGCGCGCACATCAGTCCGGCGATGATGTTGGTGCAGTCAAATGAGTAGGCGGGACTGTTGGAAGTCGGCTGATTGAAATCCGGTCCGACGAGACCGGACGTATTCATGCACGTCAGCCCCCGATCACAGCATGCGCGCAGGAAAGCGGGATCGAAGCCGGATTTCGCCAGCCAGCGCAGGTTGACGCTATTCACGCTGCCAAGAAAGGATCCCGGTCCAAACCCCTGCATCCCGGTTCCCCAGCGGTTCTTCACAAAGTTGCCCGCCAGCGTCACGTTTGCCGGGTATCCTAGGTAGTAGGAGCACGCGGCAAAATAGGAGACATCCGCCGACAAAGGGTTCGTGGTGTCCCCGGGGGTGGCGTTCACCTGGCCGGTCGATGCGTTCCAAACATTCGCCAGCATCCAGTTGTAGATGTTTTGCGCCTTGGTCAAATACGCGCTTCCTCCCCCGCTTTGATAGATCAAATATGCGGCCAGGCACCCAGGGCCGTTGACCTGCGCGGATTTGACGCCGGGGACAATGCGCATAAGCCCTCCGCCATTCGCCGAATCCCAGGCGCGGTTATAGCAGGTGTCGAAATTACTCTTCGCCATGGCCAGATGGCTTGGGTTCCCGGTCAGCTGATAGGCAGCGGCAAAGACCAGTGCGAAGGTCATATTGTCGTCTTCGGCGACATCCCACGACGCCGGATTGGTTCCATAAAGCGCGACAAACCCGTTGATCGTTTGGTTGACCACGGTGACGTCCCTAGCGTCCACCGCCGCCTCGATATCGTATGCGAGCTGATAGGTCGTCGTGGTGTTACCGCCCCCTTGCTGGTTTCGAAAATATCCCTCGCTGCCGTTAATCACGTAAAAGAACTGCTGCTTGTACGACTGCCAGGCGGTATTGGCGTCGGCCTGGGTAAACGCCCGCGCCGAAGTTCCCACGCCCAGCAGCAAGCTCACAGCGAGAAGCAAAAGAAGCGTATTCTTGAGTTTCATTGTGGTTTCTCAAATCCTATTCGTAAAAAGCCTTATGGGCAGCGGAACGCCCACTGGGCGTTGTAGCCGTTGGCGTTCAGCGTGTATTGCACCACGCGCGCACCGGAAGCGGTGGAGGCGTTCTGAACCTGCATCGCCTTGCCGGAATGGGCAAACACGATGCTATAGAAGCCCGCGCCCTGGTACTGGACGGTGTATTTCTGGTGTAATGCGCCAATGTTGTCCCAGAGGCTGACGCCGACGTTATCGCCGTATTGGTAACCGTCCACCGTCGCCGCTCGGCCGCTGCCGACGCCGATGAAACTGCCCTGCCCGCCGCTATAGGTGCTAATCCACTGCTGGTTGCTGCCGCCGTGCAGGGTCGATTGGATCAGCGGCGTACCGTTCACGGTTCCCGCGCCGCTCGCGTCCAGCGCCATCAGCGTGGCGCGGTTCAGGATCACATTGGTCGAAGTCCCGTTGTTATCCAGGCTGGTATGGATCCAGTCGGAGTACTTCAGCAGTTCCGAGGAAGTGTCCACCACGTCGTCCGTCCAGAGGAAGCCGCCCGTGCAGCCGTTGGCGCGTCCCAGATTCAGCATCTTGGTCTGAAACGTCGCGTCGCGCTCCCGCTCCCAGTATCCGACCTGGACCTTCAGGCCACCAAAAAGATTGTTCCAGCTGGCTGGATTGTTGGCCGCGCCACCGTCGTAACACTGGAGGTAGACCGCGTCCACCTTAGCCCCAAGCTGCGCCTTGACGCTCTGCCAGTACCCCGCGTTGGTGTAGGGACACAGCGTCACTTTCATGCCCACGGCGGCGACCATATTGCCAAACGCCGACGCCGAGCCCACATCATAGGTCGTCTCGTCATCGAACTGAATAGCATTAATTCCTAAAGCATTCTTCAATGCACTCAGATTGCGATAAAGAACGGTATTGGTCCCGGTTCCATCGGCGGCAATACGGTCCTTGATATTCTGGAACGTCGGCGAACCCCATCCGCCAATCGCCATCTCAATGCGATTAACGCCGGTCGGCAGCGTGCGGCACCCATCGATGCGCGAGCGCCAGCCGGCGTCGCCGGTATAAGCGCCGTTCTGGCAGAGCACGTGGCCGCCATAGTAAAAATCGCCATTGGGATTGACGGACATCGCGAACAGAAACAGCGACGACATTCCCGACGCTCGGATCCCCGCAGTATCTGCGGCGTTCATTGTGAAAAACCGTTCGCTGCCATAGACACCCGCGCTCGCCGCGTCCGCCCGCTGCGGAGCAACGGCGCCAAAGAACGGCAGCGCGACGGCGACGCCGGCGGCAAATTTCCATAGATTGCAATTCACACCTTGAGACATAAAATACTCCCTTGTCTTCTGTCTTCTTACCGGCTGCGACGAAGCATCCGGTTTTGTTTTGGATTTCCTTGCGCCTTATGATAACACTCATCAGTTTGACTGTCAAGAAAAATTTGCATCTCTGGCGCCGCACGCCCCTATTATAGAGCCAGTTTGGAGCCATCGCTTTAAAATAGTCTGACTGCGGATTTTCATCCCAACCGCCTCCCATAAAAAAACGCCCCGCCGGTAATCGGCGGGACGCTTTTCATGAACGAGGTGGTTTCAAGGGCAGGCCGATGGATTACGCCATGGGCTGCGCGCGTCGCCGCCGCGCGGCGCAAACGGCGAGACACACCACGCCCAGAACGATCGCCGCGCTTTGCGACGGTTCCGGAACGGCGGGAGCCGCTGATGAGATCGCGGTAATGTCGCCGGTAAAGTAACCGACCTGATTGTTCGAGGTGTTCGTCGCGTAGAACGTAAAGCTATGGACGTCCCACTGGCTAATATCATTCAGGCCAGAGCCAGTCAATGGAAGCGTCGTTGCGAACAGCGGATCGTGTCCGGGAGCGCTGCTGAGATCGATCGATGAGTAGGCGTCAGTCAGACCGGAGCCGCTCGCGTTGGAGCTTTGTGTGAAGATCGCGTCGTGCGGATCGACAAAGACGCCGCCCGTGTTGATCTCATTTCGGGCCAGCAGGTATTGGTCCTGCTGCAGCAGCGCGTCGGGAGTGACCGTGAAACCGCTGAACGTCACAGTCGCGCCGTCCAGGGACGAGAACGATTCATACTCCCGGTATCCGCCGGACGCCGTGAACGGCGTGCTCGTGTTCAGCGTAAAAGTCGAGGTAAACACATCCCCGATATGCGCGTCGGTGAACGCCGTGAGATCAGAATCCGAAGTGATGACGCCGCTGACGGTGCATGAGAACGGCGCGGCCTGTGCGGCGGGCGTGAGGGTGAGGCAGAATGCAGCGCCGGCGACAAACGCGGCGGCCGGCGCGAAGCGTAAGAATTTCATGGGTGAATGATCTTTCTGCGAAACTTGCTTGAGAAGTGGGCATTCGGCCCCTCCGCCCCAATTCTGGGGGACCAGATTTTTGACGAAGGCATTTTCTGGGTTCCCCATAGTGGGGGCGGAGGGGCCATCCTAGCTCTAATTCCCGCTGACCATAATCGATCCGCTGGAGATCGGCTGGGTCGGGGCGGCGCTCACCGCTGCTCCAGACTGGTTGTCGTACACAATCACGCCGAAGCCGGTAATGCGCACACGGATCTTGTCCGAGCCGCCACCGCCGCCGGTCGCCTGCGCGTCCGTCACCGTGGCCGAGAACTGGTATCCGCTCACGCCGTTGACCGTACCGACGCCCTGGATGAGCGCCGTGGCGCCCGTTGTGATCAGGGACTGCACCGACGTGCTCTGGAAGTTCAGGTTCGCCGAAGCCAGATTGAGCTGTACTTTGCCGGACGGCTGCGCCGCGCCGGACGCATATTGCGCCGTCACGGAGAAGCGCGCCGAACCCGACGCCGTGGGCGAGCCGGGAGCGGCGCCGGCAGCCGAGGCGAAGGCGCCGTTGCCGGTGACTACGCCCGCGGTCGGAACGCCAAGACGAACGAGCGAAGGCTCATGGTCGCTGGCTTGATCGGCAAACTCAGAGTTCACGTGTACGATGTCGTAAACAGGAGCCGCTGTGTTCACCAGATTCGGGCTGACCAGGATATGGTCAAGAACCTGAGAATTGCCTTCAAACACGTAGGTGTAGCGCTCCAGCTGGGGCAGCGTATTGACAAGGTCGGCCAGCACGCCGCCGCTCGTCAGAATGGTAAGCGTGTCGGAGAATTCGAAGTCGTTCAGGTCGCCGAGCACGATAACATTCGCCTTGGGATCTGCCGTCAGAAGATTGGCGACGAAGCTGTTGACGATCTGCGCCTGCTGATGCCGCTGCGTCTCGGAGATGCGCGCCGGTGGCTGGTTCGGGCCGTAAAGCGGCTCATCGCCGCCCTTGGAGTTGAAGTGATTCACGATCACAAACAGCTTCCGGCCATTGTAAACGAACTCGCCCGCCAGCGGCTTGCGGCTGCTGTTGAACGCCGAGTTGGTCGGATCGATACGGCCGGGGCTGTACTGGAGCTGCGTCGCGGCGCCCGAGCCGATGACGGCGTTGGGCGTGAGCGATCCCGCGCCGGGCCGTTCGATGAAGCTCAGGCCGCGATCGGTGCGATAAAGGAAGCCGACGCGGATATTGCCGCCCGGCTGGCCGCCGTCCTGGTCGTTTACAGGATCGATGCTGCGGTACTGATAAGTCGGGCCGCCGGCCTCCTGAATGGCGGCGACAAGCTTGCCGACCGTTGTGGAAGCATCCACGACGCCGTTGTCCGTCGCGCCCGTATTGTCCTGGATTTCCTCGGCGGAAATCACGTCTGGGGCGCGCAGGTTGTTAACGATCAGGGAAGCAAGCCGGTCGAACTTCGACTGCGGATCACTTGGCGCGAGGTTCTCAAAGTTGAACGTCGCCGCCGTTAGCTGGCCCAAAGACGGTGCGTCGGTGATTTCCCGCGTCAGACCACCTGAGACCCCGGTCAGCGGGGAGGTCACTTCCAGCATGAAGTTGCCGAAGTTGTAGGAAAGAACACCAATTGCGGGGCCGCTGAAGTGGTCGCCGACATTGACGCTGGGCACGGACGTCAGAGCGCTGCCTAGGATGATCCGCTCAGGGTTGAAGTCCGTCGGGCGAATGATAATGCCGCCACGCGGCGTGCGAACCGAAGCGTTCACGCCATTGTCCGGCAGCACTGAAACTTCGCCGAAGGAGTTGGTCGGGCCGGACGCGACAGGATCGTTCACCTGCACGCGCATTCCTTCCAGGCTCTCATAGAAGTCGATCCCGTCATTGGCGATATCGAACACGCCGTTGGTCTCAACATTGCTCGCATCGTCTTCAATGATGGTCGTCGGAGGAACGCGGCCGCCAAGGCCGATGACGATGGGCGTCGGCAGGGGGTTGCTGCTGGAAATCGTGGACACCGTCGGAGAACCAATCTCCGTCGTGGTCAGATTCGTCGCCGCGTTGCCTGGGCGGAACTCGGAGATGCGGCCGGACACGGCAACTAAGTTGCCGACCGTCTGGCCGGGAGCCGAGGACGTGAAGACAAAGATGCCTTCCGAAGTGGCGTCGTTTGCGTCCGGCGCCATGTCCTGCATGTAGAAGCCGTTGCTATCGACTGCCGTCACTATGCCCTGGACATTCGTGACCTGGGTGTTATTGAGCGGCGAGATGTGCGCGGCGCCCTGGATGTCATGGATATGAGTGACCGTCGTGACGGCCTGCGTGGTGAAGCTCGTTGTGTAATCCGACGCCATCGCCGCTCCGCCGGTCTGGGCGGTCACCTGCGCGCCGACGATCTTCACGGTCACGGATTCGCCGGGAGTAAAGTCCGCGTCCGGATTGAGCGTGTACATCGTCGGGCCGCCGCTGACACTCGCCGTATGCGCGCCGCTCGATGCCCCCATAATGGTAAACCAGGCGCCGCTCACATTGACCGGCTCGCTGAAGAAGACCGTGATATTGGCGTTGACCGCGACCGAAGTCGCGCCGGACGCCGGAGTGGTCGTGGTGACGGTCGGAGCCGTGCTGGCGGAGCAGATATTCGCCGCCGTCGCGTCGTTGCGCGGGATCGGCCCCGTGACCGCGAAGTCGGACGAATTGTTGTCCGTATCCGTGCAGCCATTCTGCGCGCGCAGGGCCGCCGTTGTGTTGCTGAGCGCCGCAGTGGGAGCGGTCTCGGAACAGGTCGTCGCGGGACCGAACCCGACGAAGTCAACTACGTCGGCGGCGTCGACCGGACAAACCGTGCCGCTCGTGATCGTTGTGCTGTCACTGATTAACGCGACCTTGCCGGCCGTCGCGGAAAGAGCGATCGTTCCAGTGGCGTTCGGCGCCGGCAGGCTGGTCGTCCCACCCGTCCCCTGCGCTTCCTGCACCAGATAGTAATGTCCCGGAGCGATCGTTCCGGAGAGCGTCGTCTTCTGCCACGAACTGCCGGCGGAGGACGCGTACTGTACGGACCATCCCGTCACATTCACGGCGGAAGAGCTGTGGTTGAACAGCTCGACATAGTCATTGGTGTACGTCGCGCCGCTGTTGCCGCCGCCACCATAGACCTGGCTGATCACAATCGAGGGAGAACCGGCGGCGTGCGCCGCCGGCTGCCCCAAGCCGCCCAAAATTGCGAGAACCGTTAACGGCGCCAAGCAATAAAACTGTCTTTTCCGATTATCAGAGAACATCAATGTTGGCTCCTTTCGACATAAGAGAGCGTATCGCCATATTCGCGAATCAGGAAGATCGCCAATGACGCGCCCATTATGCCGGGCGAGTGTTAAGAGCGCATTAAATTCACATTAAGAAATCGTTAACGATTGACAACAAAAAACGCCCCCGCCGAGAAATCGGCGGGGGCGTTTTTTTTATTTTCTATCGCAATCGAAGCTAGGCCCGGATATCGACCGGTCCCATGCGGCGCAGTTTCTTCAGCGCGCGCAGCTCGATCTGGCGGACGCGCTCGCGGGTGACCTGGAAGCGCTGACCGACTTCTTCGAGCGTGTGCGCGTAGCCGTCGTCCAGGCCGAAGCGCATGCGGACGACATCACGCTCACGCGGGGTGAGCTTGTCCAGAACGGCGTCGAGCTGTTCGCGCCGGATCAGATTGACGGCCGCATCCGACGGCGACTGGTTCGCGTTGCTCTGAATAAAGTCCGCGAGCTGCGCCGAATCCTTTTCGCCGACCGGAGTCTCCAGCGAGAGCGGCTCGCTGGCGATGCGCATGATCTCGTTCACGCGCTCAACCGGAACTTCCATCTCGGCCGCGAGCTCTTCCTGGGTTGGTTCGCGGGACAGCTGCTGACGCAGCAGGCCCGAGGTGCGAACCAGCTTGTGGATCGTCTCGGCGACATAGACCGGAATGCGGATCGTGCGGCCCTGGTTGATGACGGCGCGCGCAATCGCCCGGCGGATCCACCAGGTCGCATAGGTGCTGAATCGGAATCCCTTGTTGTAGTCGAACTTCTCGACCGCCCGGATCAATCCGATGTTGCCTTCCTGGATCAAGTCGGCCAGGCTGATGCCCGGGACCGAGTACCGACGCGCGATGCTCACAACCAGTCGCAAATTCGCTTCGGTCAGGATGTCCTTCGCGCGCTGATCGCCTTCGGCGACGCGGCGAGCCAGGTCCATTTCCTCGGAGGCGCTCAAAAGTTTGGTGCTCTTGGTTTTGCGCATCCACATCTGGAGCGACTCGTCACGCGAGTTCTCTTCAACCGGCGGGTACACCTGAGGCTTCTCTTCCTCGGCGTCCTCATCCTCCACATCGTCGTCCGCAACGCCGGCGTCGAGCAGCGGCGCTCCGCCGTCGTCCTCGCCGGACGCCGCAAGGCTTAAGAAGCGAACGGCATCGGGATCATCCAACGCGCCAGCCGCCTCATCCGCCGGAAATACACTCCGCTCGTCGTGGTCGACCGAGCTCACTGATCGAGGCGCCCGCGCCGCGTTTGGCTTATCCATCAAAGCTGTGCTATTCGCCATTGCCTTCCCCTTTATCATAAATCACGCCACCCTCTCATATAACCACGCGCCATGCCGTGCGGTTCCACCGTGGGGCTAACTCACATCTTCGTGCTGTGACATTGAAACATTATTCACAAAGTATCAAAACGGCGCAAAAAAGCGCTTTCTGAGTCCTATACGCAAACAAGTTATTAATTGTCTCAAATTTTCATTCAAAACGCTGTAACTTCCATTACATTTATATAAAAATTATCAATATTTTGATAAATCTCGTCAAGCCCATTCCATATACCCACATGTGGGGGGAGTAAACCTGATTATTTTACGTCAAGCGGGGAAGGAATCGTTCCAGGAAAATCGATAAGATACGGGCGGCCGCTATTTTGTTTGCGGCACGCCGCCGGGCTGACGCAGGGACCATTGGACCAAAAGATTGACCAATCGGCTGTCCCATTGCTTACCTGCGCCGGCCCGCAGCGTGGCGAGCGCCTTGCTGGGAGACAGCGCCGGCCGGTAAGGCCGGTTAGAAAGCATGGCGTCGTAGGAGTCGGCGATCGCGACGATCCGGGCGCCCAGCGGGATGTCGTCGCCAGCGAGTCCGTCGGGATATCCCTTGCCGTCGATCCGCTCGTGATGATGCCGAATGATCGGCAGCAGGGCCGCCGTCGAGCGCAGTGGCGAGATGATCTGCTCGCCGAGCGCGACATGTCCCTGCATCCATTTCTGCTCGTCGTCGTCCAGCGCGCCGGGCTTATTGAGGATGCGGTCCGGGATTCCGATCTTACCGACGTCGCGCAGCATGGCCGCCTGGCGCAGCACGCGCAGGGCTTCGTCCGTCAGGCCCAGTTCCTGCCCGATCGCCAGCGCGAAGATCACCACACGCTCGGTATGCGCCTCATGGTCGCCGCCCTCACGCGCTTCCACGGCGCGGCTGAGGGAATAGATCACATCCTCGACTTCGTCCAACTGATCGTTCAGGGCCTTAATACGGATAAGCGAGCGAACACGGGCCAAAAGTTCCACACGGTTGAACGGCTTGACGATAAAATCATCCGCGCCGGCCTCAATCCCCTGCACCCGCTCCTGGGTTCCCGCATGCGCGGTCACCATCACCACGGGAATGCGCCGCGTGCGCGCTTCGGACTTCAGCGTCCGGCAAAGCGAATACCCGTCCGCCCCCGGCAAAAACGTGCTGAGCAGCATCAGGTCCGGTCGGTCGCGCCGGGCCACCCCCAGACCTTCCTCGGCGTCACTGGCCATGAGAACGTTGTAGTCGTTCCCCCGGCGCAGAATGGCGTCGATCAGCGTCCGGCTCATCGGCTCATGATCCACCACGAGCACACGAGGACGCGCGGTCAGCGCTTCAGTATAATTGAGATTGGGCATTGCTGTCGGCATACAGCAATTATCGGGGGCGCGAGCTTCGATCTTACCTGTTAAGGTTCGGAGGATATGTCTGCGAATCCTAGGCATATATACTAGAATACGATGATGAAATCCCGCAAAGCGCTACGCGCTCTTCATTGGCGCCTTCCAAGCAATTCTTCACGCAATTCATTGGGCGCCTTGACCAGCGTCAGACGCGCTGTCGCCCCATGGCTCAATAAGTCCACGATCAAAAAGCTCCTCAAAAGCAGCGGTCCTGCGTAGTGCTGAGAACGACTGTATTATCTGCATTTGAAGCTCCCTGGCGCTTCTTCCGTGTTCTCTTGCAGACAAAACATCACGATATAAGCCAACCTCGCGATTATATTCACTCCATTCATCGATTATACTACACGCGCTGTTATAGGTATGGATAGCGGCTTCCCGATAAATGGGAATATTCAAGAAGTACAACAATGGAACTAGAAACCAGTCGAATAGAAATAATCCTAAAAAAACTAGTGGTTGCCCTCTATTCTTTTCGCTTGAACTCACAATGAACTGAAAACTCTCTATAAATTGCGTAAAAATTTCGGATGGCATGTCCAAAAGGAGCGCATAAGAGTCGAGATCATCAATACCAGGGCTAGGTATTCCAGGAAAAGCGCATGCCCAAAGTTCACGTATCACAACCTCCAGATCTACTTCGTACGCAGTCTTATTGTCAATCGGCATCTGGCAAATATAAGTAATTCGCCTCGTGATAAGTTTTAATTGTTCGTCAATGCCGAGATGAGGTTTGCTTAATACACATTTTAGGAAGATACGAACTCGAATGACCTCTGGCATATCGGCAATAATATATGAATCACCGACCTCCAATGCACGTGGACATTGGATCGCCACGAGGCATGCGATCTGTTTCGCAGCATCAGACATTGACTTATAATTTAGCTGAATCCATAAAAGCGCGAGTTGTAAGAGTGCTTCGTCGGTCTCCCATCGCAAATATCTTGTGAGGAGCGCTTCGGCGAATTCCTTGACATCCGCATTGCTACCGTTAGCAAAGGCGGTGAGGATCATGCTTGCATTGGCTCGTTGATCGCTATCCGTACAGTCCGCTAGAAATAGCGCCGCCGAGCAAAGAAACTTCGCAATGTCACGGTGTTCGCAAAAGATATTAACATTCTCTTTAATTTGTTGGCGGATCATACCTAGCCACTGTGGATGAAGCATCTTGGCTACCATGCGATCACTATGTTGTACATCACGTAAACAAGACGCGATCAGCGCGGGCGTCGCGGCGTTTAAATATTCTTCATAAATATCGATAATAAAAGTGGATAGAGTGTGTTCATCCGCTTCTTCAGATGCAGGAATCTGTCGTTGACGATATCTCTGATCGTGGGGAGACAAAATCTCATTGACATCTCGAAAAAGAGCGTTTTGCTCCTCCACAGAGAGCAATGGTCCGCTCAACGCAAGTTTCTTCAAAGAGAACGGAAGCATATTGCCTTTAAGCAGGTATTCGGCAAGGGGAAGAACGGCAGACAGGCTGACGCCCGTCTCCGAGGCGTCATAACATACGAATTGAATGCACTCTGAAAGAAAAGCGGGAACCTGGGCTTGAGGATCGGTAATGGCTACAACTACACGGCAAGCCGAGACCGTTTTTTCGCATGACAACGCTGGCATGCACTCCGCTTGTATCCAAGAGGTAGTCATATCGAATTTCCCGACACACACGACCACATATCGAGAATGGAAGAGCGCTCGCGTCACTTTAGACGCCGCCTCTTGATTCGACAAATCGTAATACTCGTCATGCCAGACAAATACACCGGCCGTATCAAGTTCGTGTTTTAGCTGCAGCGCCTGCTCGTCGCCCCATCGGTGACTCAGAAATGCATCGTATGCAAATATCCGCTCCTCGTAAGCGCGGCTCCAAGTATG
>JAOQAA010000145.1 GCA_025963815.1 Capsulimonas sp. | reverse complement strand
ACCCTTCCCTGCTTCAAGGGAGGGGTGGCGCGAAGCGCCGGGGTGGGTCACTCAGGGGCGGCCCGAAAGCCGGGGGTAGATCACGCACAGGGGCGCGAGAGTAATGCGCGTTATGCCGTGATTTGTGCTTCGATCCGTTCGACAATCACGCGGCTTCGAACAGCGCCGTGGATCGTGTCGACGGCAACCCCACCTTTGAAGATGATCAGCGTTGGGATCGTCCGGACGCCGTAGCGGGATTCGATTTCCGGCTCATCATCCACATTTAGCTTCACGATCTTGGCGCGGCCCGTGAGCGCCTCGGATGCGGTGTCGAGCTCCGGAGCCACCGCGCGACAGGGGGGGCACCAAGGGGCCCAAAAGTCCACCATGATCGGCACATCGGATCCCAGCACTTCCGTCTCGAAATTCTCCCGCGTTACTTCGGCGACCTTACCCATAATATCTCGTTCTCCTCAAATCGTGTTCGATTGCATAAAATTGAATTGGTAAAAGCTTATTCCCACAATTCATAACTTTATTGTGGCCCCTGTCGTTCCCGTTTCCGGCGGGCGGGCGTGATTATTCCTGTGCGGCGCCATAGTTTTGGTAATGGTTCAAACTATGGCGCCTTTTGTATTGACGCTGCACGGAATCTTTGTTATACTGGGACGTTGCGGTGAAACGCAACAACTTATCACTCGCCGATTGTTCGCTTATGCGATAGTTTTAATGCAACAATTGCTGTCTATTAAGAAATCGATGGAGATCCCCATGAGACAATCACTCTGGCGGCTGAAAACCGCTGCGGTCGCGTTTGCCATGATCGTCCTGGTCTTGCTGGCGGGAGCACCGCGTTCGGCGTCCGCCGCAACTGCGGCGCTTTTTGGCCGCGAGCGTCTGTATAGCCTCGGCGCCGCCGATGTGGCCGCGATCAAGTCCACCTACTCGACGGTCATTTTATTCGTCGTCGATGTCGGCAGCAATGGAGACCTCAACTACAACGGCAATCACGTGATCGTGCAGAACGGCGTCTATGTCGGCGACGCCAACTGGGGCGCGCGCCTGGCCGGCTTGAAAACGGCGCCGACGACGGTCAATCGGATCGAAGTGTGCACCGGCGGCGCGGGAGCGCAGAGCTGGAACAATATCAAGAACTTGATCGCATCGCAGGGCACGGGATCGGGCAGTATCCTGTATCGCAACTTCCTGGCGCTGAAAAACGCCTTAGGGATTGACGCCATCGACAACGACGACGAGGTGGCGTACGATGCGGCCTCCGCGGCGACGTTCAACCGGATGATCAGCTCAATCGGCATGAAGAATACTCTTTGCCCCTATAACAATTCAGGGTATTGGCAGAGCGTGTATAACAACAGCACGATTGACGCGGTCTATCTTCAGTGCTACGACGGCGGCGGGGGGAATAACCCAAGCAGCTGGAACAGCCTGTTCGGCAGTCTCAAGGTAATCCCTGGCAACTGGTACAACGACAGTCTCGCCACGTTCCAGTCGAAGATGGCGAACTGGGCCTCGACCAGCGGCGCGACGGGTGGCTTCTACTGGCTCCTGGACGACCGCGACGCCGCCACGACGAAGCAGTACGGCGACGCTATCAACGCCGGCATCGGCGGGCCGCTGCCTCAGCCCTATTTCATGCTGGTCAATCAGGGCAGCGGCAAGTGTCTGGATCTGATTAATGGGAATACGGCCAACGGCGCCGTGACCAACCAGTGGAGCTACGACTATAACGGCGCCAACCAGCGCTGGGCGCTGCTGCCAACGGAGAACGCCGATCACTTCAAGATCGTCTCCTGGGTCTCCGGCAAAGCTGTCTCGGTCTCCAACGACTCCACGGCCAACAGCGCGCAGCTCTGGGCCTGGGACTACACGGGCAACAATCCAAGCCAGCAGTGGGACTTAGTGGACGCCGGGAACGGCTGGTATAACCTGCGCAACGTTCGCAGCGGTCTGCTGATGGACGTTTCCGGCTCCAGCACGGCGGACAACGCCAAGATCCAGCAGTACGCCAACACGAACAGCGGCGCCCAGCGATGGCGCTTGCAGCCGTGGGGCAATTACTACATTCGCACCAACACGGGCGTCGGAAACTATATCTGCATCCAGGGGCAGGGCAGTACGAACGGCAGCCCCATCATTCAGTACAGCTTTGAGCCCAACAACTGGTTCAAGTGGAAATTTACGAGTGAAGGCGATGGCTTCTATGGCCTGTTCAGTCTCAATGCTCCCACACGAGTGCTCAGCGTCGTGAACGGCTCCAGTGCGGCGGCGGCGAATACGCACCTTTGGGACTACAACGTCAACAACGTCGGCGACCAGAAGATCCGGATTCTGCCGAAGACCAATGGCCGATACAAATTCTTCTTCAAGCATGACGGCATGAGCTGGGATATTCCCGGCGGCAACGGAAACGTCAATACTTCGCTCCAGCAGTATCCCGACAACGGTTTCGGCTGGCAGGAATTCAAATTGGAGCGTATTCCATAGTTTTCAAAACTGCGGACACACGCGGACCGGACGGACGTCCTTGTCAGGCGTCCGTCCGATTTTTTTGTCGATCTATCGGTTCCCGATAATTCTCAGGTATCTTGGGTAAGAATTGTTTATCTTGGGTGAGAGGGAGCGCAACAAAATGATGGTATGGAAGCCATGGACACGGATCGCGGCTTTTGCGATCGCCGGAGCGGCGCTCGCGGGATGCTCGAACACAATGAACGGCGCCTCGAAGGACGCCAATGATAACGCGGCGGTCGTGAACTCCGCCGCGCAGGACACGGCGGCGTCCGCGAAACAGACGGCGGATGAGGCGGCCGCGAGCGCCAAGCAGACGACTCGTGAGGCCGGCGCGCAAGTTTCGGCGGCCACCGACGCCGCTGCCGGCAAGGTGGTGATCGCCGCCGATCAGGCGTCGGCCGCCGTCAAGAAGGTTCCCAAGGAAGTGGACGCCGCACTGCTGGTGACGCCGCAGGTTAAGACGGCCATTGTCCGCGACGTGCTGCTCAACGATGTCCGCAATCAGATCAATGTGGACACGGCGGAGGGCCTGGTGCATCTCAAAGGCCATGTCGTCAATCAGCGCATGAAGGATCGTGCGTCCGAAGTCGCCGCCGACGCGCTGCGCAAAGACTACGCCGCCTACGCCATCAGCAACGAACTGACGGTGTCGCCGGACAAAGATTAGGGCTATTGGGGGACGCGATATGCTCGACATACGCAAGGCGACCGAAGAAGATTGGCCGGCGATCTGGCCGATCTTCCAGGAAGTCGTGTCCGGCGGCGAGACCTACGCCTACGATCCGCAAACCACCGCTGAGGAGGCGCGCGGCTTCTGGATGTCGCCCGCCGCCACGACATTCGTGGCGGCGCACGGCGGCGAGATCGTCGCCACCTACTGGCTCAAGGCCAATCAGCCCGGCCTGGGCGCCCATGTCGCCAACGCGGCGTTCATGGTGTCGCCGACATGGCGCGGTCATGGGGCCGGCCGCGCCATGGGCGAGCATGCGCTGCGCGCCGCGCGGGAGCTGGGCTTCGAGGCGATGCAGTTCAACTTCGTTGTGAGCGCCAACGAGCGCGCCATCTCTCTTTGGAAATCCCTCGGCTTCTCCATCGTTGGCGTCATCCCGAAAGCGTTTCGCCACGCGCGCCTGGGATTGGTCGACGCCTACGTCATGCACCGTTTTCTACATGACGTTTCGGCGACGGCCCCCTTTCCCTCCCTCTGAGCAGACTCGGCGTAGCGTGCGAGACATGGGTGATCATTACTCTGCTCCCCATTCGCGCCTGCGTGACAACGTGAGCGCCTCTCGGTACGGATATTCCCTGGCCCGGCGTCAGCAGATAATCACGCGCGTCGCCTTCGATTGTTACCCACGCCTCGCCTTCTCGGCATTCCAGATACAGTAGCTGCCTGGTCGTAAGTCCGATGCACTCGCCACGCTCCAGCCACAGCGCGACATGTGTCGCTGTGGTTTCCAAGGTCGTATCGCCTGATTTGAATAGCAATTGGCCCAAAAGGCTCTTCCACGTCAGGCCGGGCGATTTAGTCGCCGCTCCTTCATAGCAATGCTGAAATTTCGTCATGATTTTTCTCCAGGGACGACGCCTTCGCCGCCCGGCAGACACGCTTCGCTGGCGGCGGAGAGTGAGATCGTCGTCATTGTTTCCTGAACGCCCGGCAGGCAGCGGATCCGGTCTAGAATGCGCTGAAGCGCTAGGGACGATCCGGCGCGGATCTTGACGAGCAGGCACCATTCGCCGGTGATCTGGTGGCAGTCTTCCACAAGGGCGTCGGTGTGTCCGGCGTTCAGGTCCACCACGGCCTGCGCGGTGTCGCAGGCGGAGACGGCGGTGCGGACGGAGAGAAACGCGGTGATCGGCAGGCCGACAGCGGCCCAGTCGATCACCGCCTGATAGCCGCGGATCGCGCCGCTTTGCTCCAGCCGCCGCACGCGCTCGTGGACGGCGGGCCGGGAGAGATGCACCGTCTGCGCGACCTGCTCGATGCTGAGCCGCCCGTTGCTTTGCAGCAGTCTAAGAATTTGAGTATCCGTGGCGTCCATGATTGTCGTCCTTCGCCCCCGCCGGCGACGTTTCGTACTTCATAGTGGCCAATTCCGAGACGGAATGTCAACGTTCCGCAAAATTTCCGACAGAACGTCGCGGATGCGCGGCGTCTCTTGGAATGAATGCGGAGAGCTGCTGACGATTCGTCGGCGTCGATTTTTGAATTTATGTAAGCTGGGCGGCTTATTGTGGTAGTGGGAAGTCCGATGAGCCGGGTAAACTGGGAGGGATTTTTTCGCCAGGAGAAGCCCATGACCACAATCGCACGCTCGGTGATACTGATGACATTGCTGGCCGCCTTGGCCCCGCATGTCGCCGCCGCCCAAACGGTGGGCACAACGAACCCGTCCCCTATGATTGGCCCGAACGCCGCCGAGCCCGGCGCCGCTTCTCCCACCGTGACGGCTCCGCCGCCGACAACGCCTGTCGAGCCGGCGGCGCCTGCCGTCACCGAGCCGGCGCCTGCCGCCGTGTCGAACGAGCCGTCTGGAGATGAAGACAGACCTTCGCGCCACCGCCTGATGTTTGGGGTGGACTATACGCTATACCTGCCCACCGATGCGCATACACGCGATCGGTTCGGATCGTCTTGGTCGTCACTTGGTCTGGGAATTGGCGGTGTGGGACAGTCAGGGAAGAACTCACGCTGGTCGCCGGAGTTCAATCTCGTCATCCAGACAAAAGGCGACAACCATGTGGTGATGGCGCCGATCGGCCTGAGTTACCGCGTGCACTCGGGAACGATGGCCGCCGCCCAGCCCTATACCGGCGCGAGCCTGGGGCTGCTAGTCGTGGATCTGCGCTCCAAAGAGGACGACATTTCGTCCGGGACAAGCGCCGGCGCTTATGGGAGCGTCTACGCCGGCGTGAGCTTTAAGGATAGCTATTTTGTCGAGGCGCGATATTACGCTGCGAACAAAGTCCGCTCGTTTGATCTTTCCGGCGCATCTCTGTCGGCCGGCATTCGCTTCTGAGCCTTGCAGCGATCGATCACACCCAGCGGCGGCGGTGAACCCACCAGTAGGTGAAGACGGCCATGGCGAGCATGACGAACGCCCAGAACCAGAAGTTCGTATTGACCCATGGCTGCTTACTGAAGTTCATTCCAAAGACGCCGGTGACGAATGTGATCGGCAGGAAGACCGTCGCAACGGCGGACAGCTTCTGCATGACCCGGTTCATGCTGTTCGAGACCTGGGTGAGATGGGCGTCCAGCATCCCGGACATGATGTCCCGATCGTTGTCCAGCGATTCATAGACGCGGAATAGGTGGTCGGCGACGTCGCGGAAATAGGGGAGGGTGGCGTCCTGGATACCGCAGAGATCCCGTGAGGTCAGCGACTGCATGGCCTCACGGAACGGCCCGACATGCTTGCGCAGCAGGTTCAGGACTCGCTTCATCAGGAAGATCGTTTCTAAAATATCATCCGAGGATTTCGCGACGATCCGATCCTCCAAATCGTCCATCGTGTCGCCCAGCGTATCGAGCATTGGGAAGTACCCGTCCGCCAGCGAGTCCAGAAGCGTGTACAGAAGATAATCCGCGCCGTGCTCCAGCAGCCGGTGGTTGCGGTCGCAGCGCTCCCGCATCCGTCGGATGACCTCGATCGGCTCCACATGGATCGTGACCAGATAGTTCGGCCCCAAAAAGACGCTCATCTGCCGCATCTGGACGCGGTCCCTTGCGTCCTTCGCGGCGGCGGCTTCACATTCCAAATCCAGGTCCAGCTTGATCTCGTCGGCGGTCAGGAAGAAATAGCCGTCGTACTCGTCAAGCTTGGCGCGCTGATGCGGATGCATTGCGTCCTCCACGGCGATCGGATGAAACTGAAAGATGTCCGTCAGAAGACGGAACTCTTCCGGGGACGGGGATTCCAGGTCCAGCCACAAAGGCTTGGCCCGATCCAGCAGAAGACGGGGGATCAGACCTGGGTCCGAATTGTGGACTGTTTTGCCGTCTTCATCCCGAATGATCGTCAGCATGAGAAATCTGCTCCTTGGCGCCTGACTCGAGGCGCTGTTTACTTTTCGGCGAGAATCCCTTACATAAAGTTCCCTTGT
>JAOQAA010000114.1 GCA_025963815.1 Capsulimonas sp. | reverse complement strand
AGTCTTTAAAGCGTCAGATCACCAAGATCGACGCCGTCATTTCGGCGGTCCCGGAAGAGCGCGACCATCTGAGCACGTACGGGAAAAAGAAGACCGCGCGGACGCTCGATCAGATCGTCAAGCTGCTCTCGGAAGCGACCACAGCCGATCTGCATTCGAAAAAGAAGCAGTCGGATCTGAGCGAAGAACTCAGGGAACTCCGAAAACGGCTGGAGAAAGCGCTGGACGATTAAGTCGTCGCGACTAAGGACGGGCAAGTATTTTGCGGATCGGCGTACTGAGCGACATCCATGGCGACCTTGCCGCACTGTCGCGTGTGTGGGCGCAATTGGAGCGAGATGGGCTGTCGGACGGGATCGTGCTGAACGCCGGCGACAATGTCGGATACGGCAACTCACCAGAAGGCTGCGTGCGCTTTCTTCAAGAACGCCCCAACATCGTCAACGTGCGCGGCAACTACGACAAGCATGTCGCGCGGTTTCCCGAGCGAGACGCCGAGTTTAAGAAAAAATGGGGGCGATCCAGACCGGAGAAGTACGCCACGCTGCGCGACAGCAGTGCGGCGATTTCCGAGACGTCCCGTCTCTGGCTCTCAGGGCTTCCAGACTTTGAGGTCGTGGAGGTTGCGGGGCGCCAGATCTTTCTCACCCATTACTCGCCCGGCTCCAAAGAAGGACTGGGAGCCTGGACCTCCAAGGACCGTCTCGCGGAGCTGGCGAAAAATACGGAAGCCCAAGTGGTTGTCTGTGGACATACGCACTCAGCGTTCGCGCGTTTTGGCGGTACGACGCTGTTTGTAAACCCTGGGACAATCGGGCGTAACTGGAACCGGCGCGCGCAGTACGCGATTTTGACGCTTGATGACGATCTGAGCACGCGAGTGGAGTTGAAAAGCATATGAGTACACGGATCGCCGCGATCGATGTCGGAACGAATTCCACCAAGGCGACGCTTGCCGACGCCGACCGAGGCGCGATCACTATCGTTCGGGAAGACTCGGAAGTCACTCGGCTGGGTGAAGGCGTGGACGCCTCCGGTACGCTGAAGCCCGCCGCCATGGACCGCACCCTTACCGCCATCAAACGGTTCGCGGACGCCGCGCGTGAGGGCGGGGCGACGCGTATCGTCGCCGCTGGCACCAGCGCCATGCGCGACGCCTCCAACGGCCACGAATTTATCCAGAGGATTTCGCAAGAGGCCGGTGTTCAGATTGAGATCATCACTGGCGATCGTGAGGCGGAGCTTGCCTATCAGGCGATACGCTCGGATTCGAGCCTGGGTCTGGCTCCAGACCTTGCGCTTCTTGTCTTCGACATCGGCGGAGGCAGCAGTGAATTGATCGTGGGCGAGGGGAACGCCGTCCGCGCCCACCAGAGTCTCAACATCGGCGCCGTCCGGCTGACGGAGCGCTTTCTGCATGGCGATCCTCCCACGCCGGCCGAACTGGATCAAGCTTCGCAGTACGTCGTGGACAAGATGGAAGAATTTCCGCTGTCTCCCGCTCCAAAGGCGATTGCGGGAATCGGCGGCACAGCGATCAATGTCGCGGCTGTCGCAGCCCACGCGGCGGGTAATGGAGACGCCGAAATCCATGGGGCCTCGGTAACGTTGGCTCAGGTCGATTCCGTACTTGAGTTGTTTACCCGCCGCACTGCCGCAGAGCGTAAAAGCGTTCCCGGGTTGGAAAGTGCGCGCGCCGACGTGATTATCGGTGGTGTGCTGATCCTGCGTGAACTGCTGCGCCGCGCGAATGTAGACCGCTTTGTCGTCAGCCAGCGCGGTCTAAGGTATGGATTGATTGCGGAAGCTGCGCGTTTGGCCGGTGACTGAGGAGGATTTTCGCTTTCTGACGCCTAAATAGGATCGAACGGCGCTTCAAGATGGGAGACGCCTGGTGAGGGATAGTTTTTTTGATGCAAGACCAAGATAGGGTAGATGTGACGGATAACACGCATTTGGCCGATCGAGACGCCGATACAATCACTGAAGACGCTCCGCGCGCCTCCGACCGCGTCCCCCCGCGCATGGGCGAGTTGACGCTGCAGACGCTTTCGTTTCGTTACGCGCAGACACGGGATGAGGCGGCGCGCGAAACGCTGATCATGCATCATCAGAAGCTGGTGCATTATGTTGCCTCCCGTTTCATCGGCAGTGGCGAAACACTGGAAGATCTTGTCCAGGTCGGCAACATCGGCTTGATCAATGCGCTAGACCGGTTCGACCCCTCCAAAGACGTTAAATTCTCCACCTACGCCATGCCGACCATTGTCGGCGAGATCAAGCGTCACTTCCGCGACAAGACCTGGCAGGTCAAAGTCCCACGCTGGCTGCAAGAGCTGTCACTGAACGTCCGCAAGGCGCAGCAGCACCTAGTCGTCCGGCTGGGCCGCCCGCCCACGGTCAGTGAGATCGCGCAGGAAGTCGGCGCCACCGAAGACCGCACCTTGGAAGCCTTGGAGATCTGCCAGGTCGCCAGCACCATCTCCCTCGACACCCGTCTCGACGCCAACGCCGGCGGCGACAGCGCGACGCTGATGGACATCGTCGGACGCTGGGACGGCGGCCTGAGCGACATCGACACCTACTCGGACCTGCGCCACGCTTTGGAGTGCCTGGACCCACGCGAACGCCAGGTGATCGAGCTGCGTTTCTTCGAGGATTTGTCCCAGGTCAAGATCGCCCGCGAGCTGAACATCTCCCAGATGCACGTCTCGCGCCTCCAGCAGCGCGCATTGGAACGCCTACGCTACATCCTGGCCGACGAAGCCAAACGCCCCTCCCGCCTGCGCCGCAAAGCCGCCGCGCCCAGGCCCGAACAGCCGCCGCTGGTGAATTAGCGAACGCGTTCTGCCTCGTATGGTTCTTTTCTAAGGAGACGAACGCTCGTGGTATACAAGCGCACACAGGGGGAAAAATGGCTTGCAATCCATGGATGGCATACGGTAACGGTATTTGAAGAATGGTACTATAAGGAGTATGCCGCGCATAGCGAAAACACTCCGGTTGCGTGTTTCAAGTTGCTTAAGCTGCTGTTGAAGCCTAGCGCTCGATATCACATTGACAACCCAAACGACATTATGCAAGCGAAGTTTATGTTGGCTGACGATTCAATATCGCTTGCTGCGAAACTTTCACTAGAAATAATTGAAACCGCGAATGCATCGTACTGGCAGCAGCTTCGTTCAATCATAACAATACTCTCGATATCCGTTTCGATGCCTGCGATTGATCTGCCGAACAATAAGATTCGGGCTTTCCTGAAAGAAATAGCGCTTGGGTCGATATCCAGCAACGGGCGAATGGTCGAAATGATTAAAGGGGATTCTTCCTACCCAAGACTGTCGACCGGCGAAGTACTTCAATTATTGCGAGCATTATCATATTCCACAGTATTATGGGATGAATTGCAATCTGAAGCAAACGCTGTGTTATGTATGATCACGAAAGCACTCAAAATCCGATTTCGAAGCACTCAGTCGCTGAATACTTACCTCAACGCCATCGACAAATCGGTGCAGCGGTTAGAAAAAATTCAAAAATCGGCCCCACCTGTATCCCCTAATTCTATCGTCACAAACTGAAAGCCCAAGCATGACTGATTATATCCTCTCAGGCGGCATGGTGTATGACGGCTGGGGCGGCGACCCGCGCCGCGTCGATATCGCCGTAACGGGAGATACGATCACCGCGATCGGCGATCTCTCCCGGGAAGCCGCCGGGCGCGTCTTCGATGTGACCGGCCTCGCCGTCGCTCCCGGGTTTATCGACATCCATACTCACTCTGATTTTACCGTGCTCGATAACCCCGGCATGGGCAGCAGTCTCGCGCAGGGCGTCACGACTGAGCTGACTGGCAACTGCGGGATCAGCATTGGCCTCGCGACCAGCGATCCTGTCTTCGCGCATGAAAAGCGATGGGCGGAGCGCGGCGGAAACCCGGTGCAGTGGGAGCGCCTGAGCGAGTTCTTGGGGCATGTCGAAGCGACCGGCCCGGCGATCAACTTCGGCTCGCTTGCGGGACACGGCACGGTTCGTAAAGCCGTGCTAGGGTTTGATGGGCGTGCGCCGGATGCGCAGGAGCTGCTTCGGATGTCCGCTATCCTGGACGGAGCATTCGAAGACGGTGCGTTCGGCCTTTCTAGCGGTCTTGAGTATGTTCCCGGCTCTCATGCCGGCCACGACGAGCTTGCCGCCCTCGCGCGCCGCGCGACAGCCGCCGGCGCGTTTTACTCCACACACATGCGCAACGAAGGGGACACCCTGGTTGAGAGCGTGCAGGAGGCGATTGCGGTCGCTGAGGCAGCTCAGGCGCCGCTGCAAATCTCCCACCATAAGGCGGAAGGTCACGCCAACTGGGGAAAGATCACCACAACGCTGGCGCTGATTGAGAAGTCCCGCGCGGCTGGCTTCGATGTCATGGCCGATGTATACCCGTACAACGCCTTCATGACTGGTCTCTCAGTCATCGTGCTTCCGGAATGGGCGCGGCATGGTTCGAATACCGATGTCGCCAGTCGTTTGACGGATCCTCTGACCCGGTCACGCATTCTTGATGAGATCCACGCCAAGGATTGGGACTGGTCGGCGATCCAGATTGGGACGGCCCGCAATCACCGCGACGTTCAGGGGATGACGCTTGCAACACTCGGTTTCCGCGCCGGAGTCTCGCCGGCAGAGGCCGCTCTGGATCTGCTTGCCGGAGAAGAAGGCTTTGTGACCGCCGCGCACTTCGCCATGTCCGAAGACGACATCGCCGCCGTAATGACCGACCCTCACACCATGATCGGCTCCGACGGCGTAGCGCAGGATCCGCAAGGTCCGCAATCGGGCGACAAGACCCATCCCCGCTCCTTCGGAACCTTCCCACGCGTCCTGGCTGTCTACGTCCGCGAACGCGGCGTGCTAACGCTCGCGGAGGCGATCAAAAAAATGACCACGCTGCCCGCGAAGCGTATGAAGCTCACGGACCGTGGCGCCTTGGAAGTGGGCCGCAAGGCGGACATCACGGTGTTCAATCCAGAGACAGTTTCGGATACTGCGACGTTTGATGAGCCGAATCAATACCCGACGGGAATTGAGCTTGTGTTTGTGAACGGGCGGCTGTCGGTCGAGAGTGGGGTTCCGACGGGAGTACGAGCGGGAGCGGTGCTGCGGCGTGGGTAGGCCTATTCCCCCGGCGCTTTAGCGCTTCCCCCTTCCGGGGTTACACCCACCCCAGCCTTTGGCCACTCTGTGTTCTACCCACCCCGGCCTTCGGCCACCCCTCCCGCAGCGGGAAGGGAGTTCAGAAATTAGCGCAGACGGCTTGCGTTAGAACAGTTCTTCCAAACCCTTCCCGTTGCGGGAGGGGTGGCCGAAGGCCGGGGTGGGTAGAACACAGAGTGGCCAAAGGCTGGGGTGGGTGTAACGGCCGGGCGAACGAGGCCTCTACCCCCTCGGCAGCAACGCCAGCTCCAACACTTCGTCGACGTGCTTCACTATCTCAAACTTCATCTCCTCACGCACGTCATTCGGTAGATCTTCCAAATCCTTCTCATTCTCAAACGGCAGGATCACCGTGCGAATTCCGGCGCGGTGCGCCGCCAGGACTTTTTCTTTCAGACCGCCAATCGGCAGCACGCGGCCGCGCAGGGTGATCTCGCCGGTCATCGCGACATCCTTGCGGACCGCTCGCTTGGTGAGCGCGGAGGCGAGGGCAGTGGCCATGGTGATGCCGGCCGAGGGACCGTCCTTGGGGATGGCGCCGGCGGGGACGTGGACGTGGATCTCCAGGCGCTCATAGAAGTCTTCTTCGATGTCCAGGGCGCGGGCGCGGGAGCGGACGTAGCTCAGGGCGGCCTGGGCGGATTCTTTCATGACGTCGCCGAGCTGACCTGTGAGTGTCAAGCGGCCGTCTTTGCCGCGCATGAGGGTGATTTCGATGGAGATGACGTCGCCGCCGGCTTCGGTGTAGACCAAGCCCGTCGCCGCGCCGATCTCGTCTTCTTCCTCCATCACGCCGTAATGATACTTGCGCTGGCCTAAGTAGGCGCGGATCTCTTCAGGACCGACGACGACCGGCTCCGTGCGGCCCGTAGCGACGGCGCGAGCGACCTTGCGGCAGACGGTGGCGATTTCGCGCTCGAAGCCGCGCAGGCCGGCCTCGCGGGTATGCTCGCGGATGATCTTGAGGATCATGGCGTCTGGGATCGTCAGCTGTTCGGTCTTTAGGCCATTGTCCTTGATCTGTTTGGGGATCAAAAACTTTCGGGCGATCTGCACTTTCTCGTCTTCGATGTAGCCCGAGAATGAGATGATCTCCATACGGTCCCGCAGGGCGGGGGGGATTGGGTCCAGCAGGTTCGCCGTCGTGATGAACATCACGTCGCTCAGGTTGAACGGGACTTCCAGATAGTGATCGGAGAAGTCGACATTCTGCTCAGGGTCCAGCGCTTCGAGCAGGGCGGAAGAGGGATCTCCTCGGAAGTCGGAGCCCATCTTGTCGATCTCGTCCAGCATAAAGACTGGGTTGTTGACTTCAGTTTGTTTCAGGCCCTGAATGATGCGGCCGGGCATGGCGCCAATATAAGTGCGTCGGTGACCGCGAATTTCGGCCTCGTCACGCACGCCGCCCAGGCTGATGCGAATAAACTTTCGTCCGAGCGCGCGGGCGATGGACTTCCCGAGACTGGTCTTACCGACCCCGGGAGGGCCGACGAAGCAGAGAATAGGGCCTTTGAGCGTTCCCGTGAGCTTGCGCACGGCGAGGAACTCTAAGATGCGTTCCTTGACCTTGGGGAGACCATAGTGATCTTCATCAAGAATATCGACGGCGTCGTCAATATTCAGCGTCTCGTCGGACGCTTTCGCCCAGGGGAGGGCAACCAGTGTTTCCAGATAGGTTCGGATCACGACGCCTTCGGGAGCGGCGTAAGGCATCTTCTCCAGACGGTCGATTTCCTTGACGGCTCGTGTGGCGACTTCTTCCGGCATCCCGCATTCCTGGACTTTGACGCGGAATTCGTCGACTTCCGTCTGGCGCTCGTCGCGCTCGCCCAGCTCCTGCTGGATCGCCTTGAGCTGTTCGCGCAGGATG
>JAOQAA010000111.1 GCA_025963815.1 Capsulimonas sp. | reverse complement strand
TTGATTACAAATAAGAGCGCCATTGAAATCATGGGCGATGATAAACTGGCCTTTATTGCACGTGAATTGCTCAAGACCGTAAGGCAAAGCGCGACGATCGATTGGCATGTTCGGGAGAGCGCAAAAGCCAATATGAGAAGGCTCGTCAAACGGCTTCTGCGAAAATACGGTTATCCACCCGACTTTGAGGATGACGCCGTCAAGCTTGTATTAGCACAGGCGCAACAGACCTGTCGGGATGTCTAATCCGACAAAGCACATTACCGGCGGCGTCCGCTTTGCGTGGGATTGCGCCGCGCTCTTCGTAGATAGATGAGGTTAGGGCACACTCTCATGGCTGGCGAAGACCAAACAATCGCTTCACTGCTCAATTCCTTTTCTCCATCTGGAACGGCGCTTCTCGAATGGCTGAAGCCGCACATTGACGACTCCATGCTTTGGGAAATCGCAGATGCGGATAGTGGTTACCTCATTGAGGAAAACTTCGCCGTTCTAAGTTCTATTCGCGATGAGCAGAGGATGCCGTCGCCGCTCCGCTGGTCTCCTAGAGAAGCGCTTGAGATAGTGCGTTCGTCTGGCCCAGGAAGTTGGCCATGGAATGATACGGAGGGAGAATGGAGCCATTTGATCCAAGCATTTTCCTGCGCCGTTCTGCTGAAGGCCGCAAATGATCCGGAGAGTTTCAAATATATCCTGGCGGAGAATGAAGCGATCATCCAGTTGATCGACAGCATTCTCAGGCTGGGAGCGGACGCGATGCAAAACGCACTGAGCTTCCTATGCTGGCGCGTACTGACATGTACGCCGGATGCTGAGCTTGTTACTTCGGAATTTGAGATTGTTAATGAAGAGTATCCGTTCTTTGTAATGGCGATTCTGCTGCTGCGTGTCGCTGCATTTGAACCGGGACAGGACGCCACGGAGTTCAAGTTACTTGCAGAGTGGATTGTTTTCGAGGAAGCGTGGGTGCGGAGCCAAGATTGCGAAGGGTATGGACCCGAGTGGCTCTTAGGCTTGACGAATTACGTTCAACAGCACGCCAGATGGAGACAAGTTATCTCCGATGTATTACTCGATCCAGCAAAGGGCATTCCTGAGCCGGCGGCGTCCGCTTTGCGTGGGATCGCAGAGCGGATACTACCACGTCTATCGTAATATAGATGAAGTTAGGAAATACTCTCATGGCTAGCCAAGCCCAAACAATCGATGCACTTCTCAATTCGTTTTCGCCTTCAAGTACAGCGCTCCTTGATTGGCTAAAGCCGCGCGTGGATGACGCTATGCTTTGGGAGATTGCGCAAGCCGATTATGGATTCGATGCGCATAAGAAATTGGCGGCGCTTTTGCAGATTCGCAACACGCCGGAAACCATGGAGCCCTTAGAGTTTGGGACACAAGAAGTATTGGAGTTAATACGGTGGTCTGAACCGGACGATCCATTGTGGCAGCCGAGCGGGGTAGGAGAACGAGGCCACTGGATGCGCCTTTTCTCCTGCGCCGTTCTTCTGAAGGTGGGTGGCGATCCTGTGGTGCGTAATTATCTTACACAGGAGAATAGTACGCTGATCCAACTTGTGGCGAGCGTACTTCGGCTGGGACAAAAGGCGATCCGAAACGTGCTGTCGTTCGTATGCTGGCGAACTTTATTAATGACGTCTGACGATGAAGCAGCCGATGGAGAATACCCGTTCTTCGCCATGTCGATTTTGCTGCTATGCGCTGCTGAGTTTGAGCCAGGCAACAGTGGCGCGGAGCTAGCGTTACTTGCCGATTGGGTAATCGATGAAGAACTGCGAACGCAAAATGCAAGGTACCGAGTGCAGTCGGATGAATGGCTGCTCGGCCTCACGAATTTCGACTCGAATCACGACACTTGGAGGAAAGTCACCTCCACCGTGCTGCTTGATCCCACAAAGAACATTCCCGAACCGGCGGCGTCCGCTCTGCGTCAAATTGCAGAGCGGATACCGCCGAGAGGGTGAGTGTCTTATCACAACTGGGGCGCCTGCGGCTCACCGATCGATCGTCTCCATGATGCGTTCGCTGTAACGCGGGCCGGAGACTTTGCCGGGGGCCAGGGCGTCGTCGAGGGCCTGCATTTGGGTGGCGTCTAGGGACATGGTTGCGGCGGCTATGTTTTCTTCCAGATACGTTCGGCGCTTGGTTCCGGGGATCGGAACGATGTCGTCGCCTTTGTGCAGCAGCCAGGCGAGGGCGATCTGGCCGGGTTTTGCTTGCTTGGCTTCGGCGATGTCGCGGACGGTTTGGGCGGCCTGGACATTGGCGTCATAGTTGGCGCCCTGGTAGCGGGGATCGTTACGCCGGTAGTCGCCTTCGGGATAGTCTTCCGCGCGTTTGACCTCGCCGGTCAGGAAGCCTCGGCCCAGGGGAGAAAACGGCACGAGGCCGATGCCCAGCTCGCGCAGGGCGGGGATGACGTCTGCTTCGAGATTGCGCTCCCAGAGCGAGTATTCGCTTTGCACTGCGGAGACAGGGTGGACGGCGTGGGCGCGGGCGATGTTGGCGACGCCAGCCTCGGACAGGCCGAAGTATCGTACCTTGCCCTGCTGGACCAGATCGGCGACCACGCCGGCGACGTCTTCGATGGGAACGGCGGGGTCGATACGGTGCTGGTAGAGCAGGTCGATATAATCGGTTCCGAGGCGGCGCAGGGAGCCTTCGACGGCTTCGCGAATTTGTTCGGGGCGGCTGTCTCGCTGAGCGCCGACTTGCTTTCCGTTTTCGAGATGAAAGCCGAACTTCGTGGCGATCGTCACTTGATCGCGTCGGCCTGCAAGCGCCCGACCGAGCAGTTCCTCGTTGGTGTAGGGACCGTAGACTTCCGCCGTGTCGAGGAATGTGCAGCCGAGTTCGATGGCGCGATACAGCGTTGCGATCGATTCGCCCTCATCCGCCGGCCCGTAAGACTGGCTCATGCCCATGCAGCCAAGGCCGATGGCCGAGACCTCTAACCCTTGATTTCCTAATTTGCGTGTGCTCAACGTCATGAATGTGTTCCTCCGATAATAGAGTTACCCTTGCGCGGTGGGGCGGATAACAATCTCGCTCACATCGACATCAGCTGGCTGCTCGATGGCGAATGCGATCGCGCGGGCGATGGCGTCTGGGGAGATCGCGATCTCGTCGCTGGTTTTGGCGGTTTGGGCTTTGATCTCCGGGTTTGTCATGGAATCCGCGAGGTTTGTCCGAACGAAGCCGGGCGAAATCGCGGTCACGCGCAGGTGAGGGCCGGCCTCCTGGCGCAGTCCTTCGGTGATGGCGCGCGCGGCGTTTTTCGTTCCTGCATAAACTGCCATGGTTGGTTTGATAATGATCCCCGCAGTCGAGAGAACGTTGACGAACTGCCCGAAGCCCTGCTTGCGGAAGACTGGCAGCGCGGCGGCGATCCCGTACAGAACGCCTTTGATGTTGACGTCGATCATCTCCTCCCAATCCTCGACACACAGATCATCGAGAAGGGAAATTGGCGCGACGCCGGCGTTGCTGACGAGAACGTCTAGCTTTCCATATCGCTCACACGCCAAATCGACGAGGCGGGAGAGGTCGCCGCGCTGTTTGACGTCCATGGACAGAAAGATCGCCTCGCCTCCGGATTCTGTAATACGGGCGGCGAGCGCCTCCAAGCGATCCAAGCGCCGCGCGCCGAGGATGACCTTGGCGCCGCGTTCTGCGAGCAGAAGCGCCGTCGCTTCGCCGATTCCGCTGCTAGCGCCCGTGATGGCGACAACTTTGCCTTCAATTTCTGGCATAAATTCTCCCTCTCCTACAAAGTGAGCTGTTCGCTCAGAGTCCAGAGACGTTCCGCCGCTTCGGGATCGACTGCATAAGGCATCACGCCGAACGATTGAGGCGACTTGTCGTCATACAATTCTGCGACCTCACAATTTTCACAATAGACGCCGCCCATGCCATCAAGCTGCGCACTCACGGCGCACCAGACGCTGGTCGCCGCGCCCTGCTCGACGGTCTTCATCTGCCGCGCCGGGTCCAGGATCTGGTTGCCGTTTTCGTCGATTACTCCGAACGCCCGCAGTTCCTCGTGCGACACATGCTTTTGGAGCCCCGTGCCGACGATGCTGCCGGGATGCAGGGAAAAGGCCCGCACGCCGTCTGACTTGCCCCTCTTGTCCAGCTCCAGGGCAAAAAGAATATTGGCCGTTTTCGATTGGCCGTAGGCCGCCCATCCTTCATACTCGCGGCGTTCGAAGTTGGGGTCTTCAAATATGACGGGAGAACGTCGGTGGCCCCAGGAGGATACTGAGACGACCCGGGCGCCGTTCGCCTGGAGCAGAGCGGGCCACAATTGTCTCACAAGTTGGAAGTGCCCGAGATGGTTGGTCGCGAACTGCGCCTCATATCCCCGCGCGTCGCGCGCCAAGGGGCCGGCCATGATCCCAGCGCTATTCACCAGAATGTGCAGCGGCTGGCCGGAGGCGAGAAACCTCTGGGCGAAGGCGTTAATGGACGCCGGATCGATCAGGTCCATCGGCTCGATCTGGACACCTTCAATTCCCGCGAGTGCTGCTGCTGCTTTATTAAGGTCACGCGCCGGGACGATCACCTGGGCGCCGGCGGAGCGCAGCGCCCGCGCCGTCTCCAGACCGAGACCGGAGTAGCCGCCGGTGACGATCGCGGTCTTGCCGGACAGGTCAATTCCCTCGATAACTTCAGCGGCCGTGGAAGCCGCTCCGAATTTTGAGCCGACCGGTTTTTGCAAATTGGTCATGGGGTTCGCCTCCTCAATTTCTGTACTCCCAGTGTACCCCTGGTGTACTGAACGATGAATGCGTCAAAATCCGTATTACTTGCGCCATAATACGGAAATGATTGTTGATCCATTTTCCGATATCCTCAAGCTGACGAATGCTCAGACCGTCGTTTCCGGCGGCTTCACGGCGGGCGGTCCGTGGGCGATGCGCTTTCCGCCGCCGGAAAAGATGAAATTTTTCGCGTTGGTGAAGGGGAGCTGCTGGCTCAGCATCGACGGGCTTGAGGCGCCGGTGCGTATCGAAGCAGGGGATATGTTTTTGGTGTCGGCGCAGCGCTCCTTCGTGCTCGCCAGTGATTTGACGGTAGAGCCGCTGGACGCGGTCACCGTGTTCGCCGGCAAAAAGAGTCGGATCGCGCAGGTGGGGGATGGCGACGACTGCGTTCAGATCGGCTGCCATGTTCGATTGGATCCGGCCAGTCGACGTCTGCTGGCCGATGTCCTGCCGCCGCTAATTCACGTACGGGCCTCTTCGCCGCAGACGGCGGTCCTGCAATGGCTGCTCGATCAGCTGGTGCATGAACAAACTGCGGAGCTCCCAGGGGCGAATGTGGCGTCGGCGCAGCTTGCGCAGTTGATGTTTGTCCAGCTTCTGCGCGCCTATCTGGCCGATTCCGAATCCTTGCCGCTTGGGTGGTTAAAGGCTCTGAGCGATCCCGAGATTGCTCCAGTGCTGCGCCTGATGCATGGTGATCCCGGCAAGGCATGGGGACTGGAGGAACTTGCCAGGGCGGCGGCCATGTCGCGGACTACATTCACCGTGCGTTTCAAGAGCGTGGCCGGCGTTCCTCCACTCACATACCTGCTCAACTGGCGAATGCGCCTCGCCGAGCACGCCTTGCGGGAAGAAGACACAACGATTTCCGATCTCGGAATGTCGCTTGGCTATACGTCTGAAAGCGCCTTTAGCAACGCCTTCAAGCGGGTGATGGGGAGCGCCCCAAAACGCTACCGGGACGCCGCGCGAAATAGCGTCCCAGCAAGGAATTAATCGCACTTATTTGCTCGTCTGCTTGCTTTTTGACACTTCCTCCTGATTCTGCTATAATTCAAGGAGCAATGCACCTCAAGCGCCTCCAACTTCAGGGCTTCAAAACGTTCGCTGACAAAACCCTCATCGAGTTCTCCGAAGGCGTCACGGCGGTGGTCGGGCCCAATGGGTCCGGCAAGAGCAATATCGCCGACGCGATTCTGTGGGTTTTGGGCGAGCAGAAGGCTTCGGCCGTGCGCGGCACGCGCGCGACGGATGTGATCTTTTCGGGCAGCGATAAGCGGCGTCCGATGGGAATGGCTGAGGTGTCGCTGACCGTCGACAACTCCGATGGCGGCCTGCCCGTCAACTTCGACGAAGTCACCATCACCCGCCGCGCCTACCGCACGGGCGACGGCGAATATTTTCTCAACAAAGTCCCCTGCCGTCTTAAAGATATCTACGAGCTGTTTCTCGACACTGGTGTCGGCCGCGAGGCGTACTCGCTGGTCAACCAGAGCGAGATCGACGCCGTCCTTTCGGTCAATCCCGAGGACCGGCGCGGACTCTTTGAAGAAGCGGCGGGAATTAAGAAGTATCGCGTGAAGAAGCGCGAGGCGCTGCGCAAATTGGATTCGACCGAAGCCAACTTGCAGCGCGTGCGCGACATTATTGGCGAGATCGACGGGCGCCTGGAACCGCTGCGCGAGCAGTCCGAGCGGGCCGCGATCTTTATCAAATTGAAAACGCGTCTGCGCGCAATCGAGACGAATCTCTTGATTGTCGATCTGCGCTGGGCGGATGGGGAACTGACCGTCACGCGCAAGACGCGCGAGGGGGCGCAGGCGAAGATCGCGCAGCAGAATGCGGCCAACGCGGCGGCGCAGGAGCGGTCGCAGGAGATTGGCGCAAAGCTCGCCGAAGCTGAGCGCGAATTGGAAGCGCGGCGCGAGGCGTATCAGCGGGCGCTCTCGCATGCGGAGCGTGCGGAAAGCCAGCGGGCGCTGGCGGGACAAAGAGCCAAGGGGCTGGAGTCGTCTCTGAACCTGCTCGCGCAGGAGTTAGAAGGACTGGCGGCGCGGCGCACTCGATTATCTGGCGAGCTAGACGAAATCCGCAAGGAGCTGGCCACGGCGCAGACCACGGAAGCGGCGCTGCGGGCACAGGTCGGGGAGCGTCAAGGCGCCGGGCAGGGGCTCTCCGAACGGATCAATCAGCTCAATAAACAAAGCGAGCGGCGGCGGCAAGAGTCGCTCGCGCTGGCGCGCCAGCAGGCCGCGCGTCAGGCCGACCTGGCCCGCGCCGAGGCGCGCGTCTCGGAGCTGGAATCGGGCCTACCGACGCTGAAGGAAGAGTGGGAGCGCCACGCCGAGAACGCGCGCCTGCGCGCCGCCGAGGTGGAAAGCTCGCGCGACGCCGTGCAGACAACGCGCGTCGCGCTCGCCGAAGCCGAAAAGGCCGTCGCCGACGCGCAGGCTGCGCGTGACGCCGCGCGCCTCGCCGTACATACCGCGCAGAATGCGCTGAACGCCGCACAGTCCAAGTCCGTGGGCGTGAGCACACGCCTGCGCACGCTTCAGGATCTGGAGAATGCCCAAGAGGGATATCATCAGGGCGTGCGCGCTGTGGCCGACGCCCGCAAGCGCGGTAATCTCCATGGAAACTTCACGGTGGTCGCCGACGCCTTTGTCGCGCCGCCGGGTTATGAAATCGCCTTCGAAACCGCCCTCGCCGGAAGCCTTCAGGACATCATCACGGACACCGAGGCCGACGCCAAGGCCGCCATTGACTTCCTCTACCAGAACCGCGCCGGCCGCGCAACGTTCCTTCCGCTCAACCGAATGCGTCCGCACCGGGATGGCCTGGAGCTGGGCCGCGCCGCCGCGATGCCGGGCGTCCTGGGAACGGCATTAGAGTTAGTGGAATTCCAGCCGCGTTTCCGGGCCGCGCTGGAAACGCTGATGGGCCGCTTCTTCATCTGCGAAACGATGGACCACGCTCTGGCCGCCTCGCAAGTCGCGCGTGGCTGGAATAGAATCGTTACCCTGACCGGCGAACTGATTTCCCCGAACGGCGCGATGAGCGGCGGACGTCAGACCGGACGCGGCGCGGGCCAGATCCTCGGGCGTAAGACGGAGATCGCTGGCCTCAAGGCTGATCTGACTGCAAGCGAAAAAGAACTGTCGGGTCGACGAGAAGACGTGAAGGCCGCCGAAGCGGCGCGCGAGGCTGCTGACCGGGCATTGTCCGAGGCGCAGAACGCGCGGCAGGCCGCGCAGCTCGCGGCGAGCGAGGCGTCGCGTCGTGTGGACTTTGCCGGAAACGAGGCCAAGCGCAGCGCCGATCAGCGCGACGCCAGCGCCCGCCGCATGGAGACCAGCCAGTCCTCGCTCGCCCAGGGCCGCGCGCAGGCCGCCGCCGCCGCCGAGGCGCTCGCGAGTGCGGGCGTCGAGACCGCCGGCGTGGACGACGCGATGGCGACTGAGACGGAAGAGATTCGGGCCCTGATCGCCGAGCGTGACGCCCTGCAAGGGGATCTGACCGCCGTTCGGATCAGCCTCGCGACCGAGAGCGAACGTGTCGCCAGCCTCTCGCGATCCCTGCGCGGCGCGCAGTCCGAACTGGATCAGATCGCCGGGCAGCATGAGCGCAAGACCCAGCAAAGCCGGGACGCGCACGCCGAGCACAATTCACTCGAAGGCCAAACGGGAGACCGGGACGCCGAAAGCGCCGAGGCCGCGAAAGCGCGCGACCTCGCCAAGGTTCGTTTGGACGAGCAGCAGATCGTCCGCGAGGAGCTGCGCCGTCAGGCGGGCGCCCTCGGCCAGGAGATGCGCGCCGCCGACGCCGCCCGCGCCGAGACCGCCGAGATCCTGCACAAGGCCGAGCTGAAGGAAGCGCGCCTGGAAGTCCAGCGCGGCCAGTACGCCGGCCGTCTTTGGGACGAATACGAGATCGACTCCGAGCAGGCGATGGCGATGCCCGAAGACCCGGAAGTCACCGACGGCTCCCCGCAGGAAGTCGGCCGCCTGCGCCGCGAGATCAAGAGCATGGGCGAGGTCAACACCGCCGCCATCGAAGAGTACGAGGAAGTCTCCACACGCTTTGAGTTCCTGACCACCCAGCGCGCGGACCTGGATGAAGGCCGCGAAAAGCTTTTGGAGGCCATTCGCGAAATCGACGAATCCACGCGCGGCGTCTTCCTAGAAACATTCCACGCCGTCGCGAAAGCCTTCGACGAGATCTTCACTCGTCTGTTCCAGGGCGGTAAGACCGATCTCGTCCTGACCGACCCGAACGACATTCTCGAAACTGGCATCGACATCATGGTGCAGCCGCCCGGCAAGAAGCGCCAGAACCTCGCGCTGCTTTCCGGCGGCGAGCGCGCCCTCACCGCCGCCGCGCTGCTCTTCGCCTTCCTTCAGGTCAAGCCCAGCCCGTTTGTCGTGATGGACGAAGTCGATGCGCCGCTCGACGGCGCCAACGTCGAACGGTTCGCCGAACTGCTCCGCGAGTTCGGCGTCCGCTCCCAGTTCATCATCATCACCCACAACCCCACCACCATGGAAGCCGCCCCGCTCTGGTACGGCGTCACCATGCAGGAACCCGGCATCTCCCGCGTCCTCAGCATGCAGGCCCCTCCCGGCCTCGAAGACGGCGACACTCCCCAGACTCAGCCCAAACCCAAGACAACGAATGGCCGACGCCCCAAAGTCGCGGCGGAAGCCGCCGGATAAATCCCAAGCAAAACAGGCCCCGTTCCCTCCATGGATACGGGGCCTGCGCTGCGTCAGCCATTTCTAATGAACGGCGAACGTAATGCCGTCATTTGCCTTAAATCCGCCGAAACCTGTAGAGGCGGCGGAGACTGGGGCAGTGGAGACGAACTCAACGGAGAGTGAGCCCGCTTGCGGACTGAGGCCGCCCGGGAAGAAAGGCGATGGGATGTTGTAGAGAACGCTGTCCTTCAAGAGTGTCAGTGCAAGCGAGGATGATCCGTTAGTCCCGTGCAGGATTGCGTTCGAGAAACTGCCGCTGAGCAGGACCACGCCGGTCACATTGTTCACCACCTGAAACTTGCCGCCTCCCAGCACCTGATTGAACGTCTGGGCGGCGGGGAAGAAGTTGTAGCCGGCAGCGCCGACGCCGACGAGCGGCGAGAAGACGATCTTGACGTTCGGGGCGAACCCCAATCCGACTTTGCTGCGCAGGAAGCCGTTCGGGATGTTCAGATTGAACGCGCCCGCAAATCCTCCCGAGTAATTGATATTGGGAGCGTTGGTGTTATCGCCGGCAATGGCGATTGCCTGCACGGCATGTGCGTCTTGTGACGCAATAGTTGCGAATAGAACTGAAATGCCGAGCGCGGTGACTGTCTTCGTAAACTTGAGCATTGGTTTCCCTTTCGACTGAGTGGCGAGTCTCCTTCGACTTGTTTCGCCGCAATCTGGAGACGATGGGTATTGCCTGCGGCGAAACGCCATATCCACGAACTTGCTGTGGGAAACGCGGCCGTGTACTGCTCGTGCGGCGGCGCGAGTGCATTCTATCACGATTCGATATGTGAGTCAATAGATAGTAATTTCGAAATATTTAATACATAGTTTTGCCCAGGATCGATCTGTGAAAAGCGAGCTCCAGTCGCTTGAAAATTTTCCTGTTGACAGATGCTAAGAGATGTCATATAATGAACTTATGCGGTACCTAACCGGTTCAGTGATTCCGTATTGATCGATTCTATTGCATCTATCACTATTTATGATTCGAAGGAGTTTATTATGTCCATGAAGCGTCGCGCTGTTCGCCAGTCAGCGTTTACTTTGATTGAATTGCTCGTTGTTATCGCTATTATCGCGATTCTTGCCGCTATTCTTTTCCCTGTCTTCGCCAAGGCCCGCGAAAAAGCCCGCCAGATTTCCTGCGCTTCCAACCAGAAGCAGCTCGGACTCGGGCTGATACAGTACGTTCAGGATTATGACGAGAGTTATCCTATGGGGCGTGAAGATAAGGGCTTCAGCGGCGGTTGGGCGCATTTCGTGGGGCCTTACGTGAAATCCCGTGGTATTTTCCGATGCCCGGATGACCCGGAGGCCGACTACAATGGAGCGCCTCCGGCAGGATCTGTCGGCTGGGTGTGGACGGAAGTTTCTTACGCTATCAACGACTCGCTTCTGTCGGATGGGAACGGCGGCGGCGGCAAATGCACCACGCTCGCCATGCTGAACTCGCCCGCGAATACGGTGGCGCTTTTGGAAATGTATGGTGGCTCCACCGATGTCAGTGGAAACA
>JAOQAA010000104.1 GCA_025963815.1 Capsulimonas sp. | reverse complement strand
ATCCGAAAACCCTTCCGCCAACGTTATACTGCCCCCAGCCTCCGATGTGCATGAAATCGGAGCCGGCCTCAATACACATGGTCAGCCAAACCTGCGCCCAAATAATGACCAAGCGTACATCTATCTTGGCGGCTGGGGGCGACACGGCGGAGCCGCCGACGCGGGACTGATCCACAGCCCCGCGTTCGATCACTGGGCCGTATTCATGAGCTGCGAAGGGATTGGGATGATCGTCGATCCTACCATGGTGACTCTGCGTCCGGATCAAACGGTATTCATGGAATTCTTCATTCCTAGTGACAATATCATTCAGCTCAATGTCACAGGGTTTGATTTGAACAACGACCGCAAACTTGTCACAATGTCGATGAACCCGGCAAAAAATCAGGGATGGGTCGCAAACGGCGCTGGCGTCATCATGAAGCGAATGACAACCATTGGCCAGCAGGCAAAGAAGAAGGGGGATCCCGCGGAAGATTTCCACTCGGGATCATACAATCGAAATATTCACTGGCGAGACTGCCACATCGGTCTCAATCACGCCAGCGCTGACTTATGGTCGGCAATTAAAATAGGTGGCTACGAAAGTTATCCCAAGACCGGGCAAGTCAGCGTGGAATTCATATCGGCTTTCGAAGAAACCGACTCGATTGAACTGGCCTGATTCTCCGCAACATTCCGCAGAAAGCTTCATAGCTTAATCAGGACCAACGAATAAGCTATGAAGCGCGGACATTTCCTGCTAGCCAGCCGCCCCAATCACCACCGCCGCGCCCCCCGGAGTAAACTCCGGCAAGTGCTTGATCACCTTTCCATCACGACGCACCGTCAGCCCCTTGCCCGTTTCGGGTTCGTTCCACAGCACGTCGATCTTATGCCCCCGGTACGGCGCGCCCCGGAGCGCGTAGTGCGTCAAGCCCATCGGCAGCGGATCGATCACCAGACTCCCGTCGTCCTGCGGCTCTAGGCCCGCCGCATGCCGGATGATCACGTCGATCCACCACGAGTGCATGTAGTCCCGGAAGCCGCTCAGCGCCTTGCCCGTGAACGGGTCGTAATGCTCGTAGAAATCCGCGCGCGGCTGAAGGTGCAGCGCCGCCACACGGTGGAACAGCTCGCCCGCCTCCGGCATTTTGGAGCGGTCCATACGCTTGGCCGTCTCCGCGAAGCCTTCCAGCACATGCGAATTGGTCGCCGGCCACGTCGGCCCCGCCCAGTAACGCTTGATCGGGTCGAACTCCGGGTCGGACTGCGATAATGCCGGGACCGGATACTTCGTCCAGTACTCTTTCGGATTGAGCAGATAGCGATCGATCACGCCCAGGCTTTCTTTGGTCGCCGCGCCCGCGAACATCGGGTAGAAAATCGTGATCGAATTATAGTCCGACAGCTCACCATTGTCCGGATTGCGGTCCCGGTAACGCTGAAGCTTCGGATCCCAGCAAATCGTCTGCAAGGCGTTCTTAGACTTTGCGGCGTACTTCGAATAATAGTCTGAGTCGGCGGTTTTGCCCAGCACGCGCGCCATGTTCCCCACGGCTTCGAGATTGAGAATGGCGTAACTGGTGGCGTCCACCGCCTCGTAACGCTTCGGCGGCGCCGTCGTCCAGCGGCGATGCAGGTCGTCCATCCCCGTTTCCAATTGGTGGTCGATCGTGAACAAGCCATTGCCATCCGGGTCGCGGTCGGCGATCCACCAGTCCAGATTCTTCTTCATCCCATCGTAAAGTTGCGCAATCAGATCCTTGCGGCCATGGATCTGATAAAACCGCCACGCCGTCCACGGCGTCAGCGATTGTCCCGTGCCCGACTTATGGTCCAGCGGCACGCGGTTCGTTTCCGGCGTGCTGTACCACGGGAAGCGCCCATCATCGTACGCCACATGGACCATATTCGCCAGCTGCCCGAAGCCGACCTTCGGATCGTCCTGCCAGTTCAGGTCGAACGACATAAACGGCGCGCTGTAGCAGCAGTATGTCTGGAACGCCTGGCGGCCCTCCATATCCACGGGATACTGGAAGTAGCCCAGGTCCCCGCCAGACATCGAGAACTTCAGCAGAAACCAGCGCAGGCCGTAGATCTCGTTCAGGCCCGCATCCGACGACGTAAAACTCGGCGTTTGCTTCTCGTAGAAATCAGCCCAGTCCTTACGGTTTTGGGCGACTGGATCGCTCTGTTTCAGCGCGCCCGCCAGATGCGCCTTCGCCGTCGCCACATCGCGCCCCACCGCGCAGGCGAACGTCACCACCTTGGTCCCATGCGCCGGAACACGGATGTCGTAGCTCAGACGGTAAGCGCCCGGCGTCCCGCTTTCTTTGGACACCGGCGCCGACGACGCCCCCACCGCCATCACCAGCCCATCATGCAGCACGCTCGGGAACGCATTCTTGTCGACAAGAAGCAGCGTGTCCCCATCGACGCGCGTCGCCTTCTCGCCGCCCGTCTTGCCCCGGTAATCGAAGCCGGCCCGGCAGTCCCCCGCCACTTCCATATGATGGACCGCATCTGTAGCGCTGCGGTTGGTCAGCACGACACGCGAGACCACCACATCGTCCTTCGTCACGCACACTTGCCGCTGCTCGTCGATCTCACTCGCCGCCGCGCTCTTCGCCGCCGGCTCCAGACCCGGAATCCCATCGATCGTAATTCGATCCAAATTCGCGTTTCCGGCGCTCGCGGTCGGATCGACCAGCGTGTAGTCCGGGAACCATTTCAGTGTCCCGCCGTCCACAATATTAAAAACATCGCCCATCTCATAAGTCGCATAGAAAAACTTGGACGGCGTTCCCGTATACAGAGCCACGTTTACGCCATGCCCCACGGAGTTCTTGTCGTCCCGGTTTCCCACCAGATCCAGCTCGGAGCTCGGCTTCTGCAATTGCAGCGCCACGTCCTTGGACGCCCCCACCGTCAGCCGCAGCGTATGCTTCCCCGCGACCAAGGACGCCACCTTCAGCGTTATCTCCTGGAATTGATCCGCCGTGTCGCCCCACCCGCCCGTCTTCGGCAAGGTCAGAACGCCCGCGTCCTTCCCATCCAGCGTCACCCGCACCCGCGCCGCGCCGTCCATCTCCCGCGCATAACGCAGATGCAGGTACGCCGGAGATATCGCCGCGTCCGACGAAAACTCATACCGCGCCCAGTCCCCCGGCTTCGAACCCCAATCATTCCCAAGCACCGCCCCGTAAACCGACCCCGCCTTCTTATCCGGCCCCGTCGACCCACGCTGCTCCACCGGCGTCACCGCCTGGATCGCGATCGGCGCCGCAGCCGCCGCAACGCCATGCTCCTTCTGACACCCCACCGTCAGCAGAACCGCGATAATCGCACTCAACAATAAAATCTTCATAACCAAAATCTCTCACTTCATCACGAATGCGCCGAACCCATCCTCGGCGAACGCTGTCCCCTATTATAAAGCAAACGACGCCAGCGCTCAAGAGACAGGCACGCACATAAACAAAACGATTCTGACTTTTCATTCCGCTTGTTTTCAAACTTCTCCGCTCATACCCATCGCAGACAAATCTCAATGACTATCTAGTATAATTAAGAAACGAATTAAGAGAGCAGCCAATGGAAATTAAAGACTGGGTCGCGCGCGACGACAACTGCGAAATCATCCTCCGCCGCTCGCCCCGCTCGCGGGCGGGATATTTTATGCTGGCGCTGCCACTGATGGCAATCGCTCAGAGTCTCAGCGCCTACTGGCGCACGGCGGAGGCCGCCGGGTTCGGCCCCGTCGTCACCGCCGCGACCTTAGCGCTCACGGTGGGCGCCTCCCTTTGTCTCGGCGAAGCCCTGCCGTTCACCCTGCGCCTGGACCTTGCACGACGCCGTTTTTACCTCCGAAGCGGCTTGGGCTTAGTCGGGGCCTGCCGGGAGGGACGATTCGACAAGATCCATTCCCTCCTCGTACAAGAAGGCGGCAAGTCCGCGCAGAGCCAGGTGATGCTCGTTCTTCACCCAAAACGCGAACGCTGGTTTCTGCCCACTCCCCCCACACGCTATGAGATCGCCCGCGCCTCCAGCCCCGCCGAAGCCGTCTCGTTCGCGCAGGACCTCGCGCAGCGCATGGGGATTCGCTTCAGCGGGATCACGCGCGGTTGATCGCAGTAACGCCCTGAAACGCTCGCCCCACCACTCTCACAGCGGTCTTCTCCACCTTCCTCTCCCTTTCAGACTCCTAATCATCACAAATCGTGTATCGATGACCATCTCTTCAATCCTTAGAGCCCACATATGGTCAAAGCAACGCGCCAAGAAAGATAAATCTATCAAAAAATGATATTGCTTGAAGAGCGCTTTGCAGTTAAAATAAACATGCATACACCGAAACAGTATCGACAGATTAGTAATATGGGAAGGAATAATAACATGTCTGAAGATAAAAAGGCTACGGAAGCAAGATCAACGTCCGCAGCAAGAGCATGGGCGATCGTCCGAACCTCACAATCAACGGGGCGAACAATGATTACGTCGAGCTTACGGACACGTCCTATCGCTTTATCTAAGCAATCGATCAGGTCATCGGCTTCGAACTGGCGATAAAAGCCGGCGTTACCCCTACGGTATTTATTCAATAATTGCCATGACTGATTGTCCGGGAGTTCCAAATATCGTTCATCTCAAGGAGAGAAATTATGGAAGGCGTTAACATCGATAAAGTCGCGGATAT
>JAOQAA010000099.1 GCA_025963815.1 Capsulimonas sp. | reverse complement strand
CCGCTACTGGGAGCACTTTTTAGGGCGTAACGATTTCACCTTCGGCCAGTTTGGAGAGAATTTCACCGTGGAGGGGCTTCTCGATGAGGAGGTCTGTATCGGCGATCGCTATCATATCGGCGACGCGGTATTTGAAGTGACGCAGCCACGCGTCACCTGCTACCGAGTGGGCATCCGCATGAACGAACCTCGTATGCCGGCCCTGCTCGTGGCGCATCACAGACCCGGATTTTACTTCCGCGTTTTGCAGGAGGGAGAAGTCAGCGCAGGCGATGAGATCGTGAAAATCGCCGATGGTCCCGAAGGGCTCACGGTCGCTGACGTGGATGCGCTGCTGTATTTGCCCGGACATTCTCGCGAGCAAATGGAGCGTACGCTTCGGATTCCAGCCCTCAGTAAAGGTTGGCGAGAATCTTTTGAGGCGATGCTCGGGCAAGGAGCGAGCGCACAAGCGGGTCAAGGTAATTCAGGGCTTGCCACAGAGGAAGCGCCGCCAGCATGGCTCGGGTTTAGACCGATGCGAGTTTCGCATATCCAAAAAGAAAGCAGCAGCATCCGCTCCTTTGTGCTGACGTCAAACGACGGGCTCCCCCTTGTCAGAGCCCAGCCAGGACAATTTGTCGTGCTGCGCCTGCAAGTGGATCCGGAGAAACCGGCCATTCTTCGCAGCTATTCCTTGTCTGATCTGCCGGGAATTGATTCCTTCCGCGTAAGCGTCAAGCTCGAACCCAATGGTGTGGGAAGTTCATTCATGCACAGTCACGTGCGAGAGGGCAATGTATTGGACGTCAGCGCACCGCGAGGAGTTTTTACGTTGCGCCCCGGCGACGGTCCGGTTGTTCTGCTCAGCGCCGGCGTCGGCGCCACTCCGGTATTGGCGATGCTGCATGCGCTCGCGGCGGAGACATCAGCGCGGCAAGTCTGGTGGATCTATGGAGCACGCAATCGCGATGACCACCCGTTTGCGGAAGAATCCCGCTCTCTGCTGCGACAGCTGCCTCAAGGGCGAAGCTGCATCCTGTATAGCCGGCCGGCTCCCACCGACCAGAAAGAGGTGGATTTTGATGCTTCAGGGCGCATTGAGATCGCTCTGCTCGAGAAGATGAACGTACCGAGCAATAGCGACTTCTATCTTTGCGGTCCTCCTTCGTTCCTGAAGAACATGAGCGAGGGCCTCAAGAAGTGGGGGGCGCCCTCCGAGCAAATACATCTGGAGATATTCGGCGCCATCGACGGTGTTACGCCGGGTGTGGCGCGGGTTGACCACACGCCTCACCCGCCACCGGGGCCGCCAGGCCCCGGTCCATCCGTCTCCTTTGCGCGCAGTGGAATCACGGTCGCCTGGGACCCAAAATTCGAGAATTTGCTGGAGTTCGCTGAGGCCTGCGATGTTTCGGTGAGATGGTCGTGCCGGATGGGAGTGTGCCACACCTGCGTCAGTGGTCTCATTAACGGGTCGGTGAGTTATCGACCCGAGCCACTCGAACGTCCCGCTCCCGGTAATGTTCTTGTTTGCTGCTCACAGCCCGCTGCGAATGTGGTCCTTGATATTTGAATGGAGTAGGGAGACCGATCATGAATGAAACAGTAACAGCCAGCATATCGCGCCGTCGTCTTTTGGCGATGGCGGGCGCATCGATGGGGGCGACTTTTCTCGCTCAGCGCCCGCTCTTCGCGGACCAAGCCGAAGCCGCCCCGGCGGCGATCAATACGGCGGGCGTCGATCCGCCGGCGTCCTTTGGTCCGCTGAAACAGATCGACGCCGGCGTCCTCAATATTGGATACGTGGACGAGGGACCTGCGAATGGTCCTGTGGCCATTCTGCTGCACGGCTGGCCTTATGACATTCACAGCTTCGTCGATGTCACGCCTCTGTTAGTCAAGCAGGGATATCGGGTGATCGTCCCATATCTGCGCGGCTATGGTTCGACGCGATTTCTTTCCACTGAAACAATCCGCAATGGTCAGCAATCTGTAGTCGCTGTCGATATCATCGCTCTGATGGATGCGCTCAAGATCGAAAAGGCGACCTTCGCCGCTTTTGATTGGGGAGCAAGAACGGCAAACATCATCGCGGCTCTGTGGTCGGAGCGCTGCAAGGCGTTGGTTTCCGTGAGTGGTTACCTGATTGGTAATCAGGCGGCCGGTAAGATACCACTGCCGCCCGAAGCGGAACTGCAATGGTGGTACCAATATTATTTTGCAACGGAGCGAGGTAAAGCAGGTTACGACAAAAACCGGCGCGATTTTGCGAAACTCATCTGGCGGATCGCTTCACCGAAATGGAGTTTCGATGAAGCCACGTTCGATCGCACCGCCGCGTCTTTCGACAACCCGGATCATGTCGCCATCGTGATTCACAATTACCGCTGGCGACTCGGCCTGGCGGAAGGCGAATCGAAATATGACAGCTTCGAAAAACGGCTCGCGGAAGCTCCGGTCATCACTGTCCCTACAATTACCCTGGAAGGCGACGCCAACGGCGCACCTCACCTCGACAGCGCCGCATACCGCAAGAAGTTCTCGGGTAAGTATGAGCACCGGCTCATCAAGGGCGGGGTCGGGCATAATCTTCCTCAAGAAGCCCCGCGCGCATTTGCCGACGCCATTATCGATTTCGCCGGTTTTTGAGAGAACCTGGACAGGATGGCTGACATCCCTAGCTTTCCTCACACGGGTTTCTAACTCGCCAGAGCATCCGACTTCGAAGAGCCCCATTATTTTGATATATTTTGGGGCTTGCAAAAGATGCTCTCCCTCTGTTTCAACTTTGCACAATCAAATCTCTTGACAAGCGCAGGCTCCCAGTATATCATGGTTTTCTAGATCTTTTCTTTGCCGCCTGGCTCTGGTGTTTACCAGCAGCCTTGTCTGCGCCGGGGCGCTCTGGCAAATACAAGCTATCATGTCAGCTTATCAACGGATGTCCTGAACGCCAGCCCGGCCTCTGCCCCATATTCACTGGACTTCATCTTTATTCAGGGTGGGACGCCAAACGCCAACACGGTCACATTGACCGATTTTCAGTACGGGAGTAATGGGATGGCGACCGGATCTCCTTCCTATTTTGGCGGCGGTTCCGGAGACCTCGCTTCGGGAATCAGCATCAGCGATACCGCATTTTACAACGAGTTTACGCAGTCTTTTCAGTCTGGGGATTCGCCTGGAGGACTTCTTACGTTCACGCTTTCAACGACCACAGCGCCAGATGCTGGAGCTCCCGACGAATTTTCGTTCTATCTGCTGGATAGCAGCGGCAATGTCGTCTTGACATCCGATTCCTACGCAAACTCTTTGATGACCATCGATTTGAACTCCGCAATTCCAAATGTGACGACTTACCAAGGAGCTGGGGACTATCAAGGGCTGGATATCACGGTGACGCCATTAGCCGCCGTTCCCGAGCCTTCAAGCGTCGCGAGCCTGGGCTTGTTATTGCTGATGACTGGAGGCGCAATGTGGCGTCTGAGAAGAAAAAGCCGTTTTAGCATCGCGGGAACTACGTTCGGAGCCGCGCTACGGAATGCTCAGGGGAAATTGGAGGCTGCTTGAGCTATGCATGATCGTATTATAGGTTATTGCAATTGAGATATCAATTTTGTGCTATTGTTATGGCAACCCTGTCCTCACGGCATAGCGCGGGGTAGTGGTATCATTGTCCATGTAATTTGACATGAGCGGGTGAAATTTACGATGCTGAAACTAAGGTCATTTCTGCTGGGCCAGCGCGCCAAATCACCAGCTGCCGGATCCCCGGCCGATGGGCAATGGGGTATGCTCGCCGGGGATTGAAACTCGCGCTATAATATTGCTTGTGAAGGATGCAGCATAAGAGGTTTGAGATGAGTACGACCAAGTTCGAAATGACGCGCCGTCAGTTTATTCACTTCGCCATGATCAGCTCCGCGCTGCTTCTGACGTCCGAGCATGGAAGCCGCGCGGCCACACCTCCGCCACTGAAGACGCGCTCCTATGCGGCGTTCCAGGAGCTTCCCGCCGGAGCGATCCAGCCACAAGGATGGCTGGGGACGTATATGACCCAGCAGGCGACACATCTCGGGTCCCAGCTGCCGCATGTGTCGTGGCCCTTTACAGTCGCGTACTGGAAAGGCGAGGAGCAGGGTGAATCGTGGTGGCCGTGGGAACAGATGGCCTACTGGATCGACGGCGCCACGCGCCTGGCCATCGTTCTGAACGACAAATCGCTGATGCGTAAGGTGCGGGAGACGATCGACTACACGCTCTCGCACACCGATACCGATGGCTACCTTGGTCCAAAATTCTTTGAAGAGCCTACGGGCGACTTCCATCGCTGGCCGCACGCGCTCTTCTTCCGGGGACTGGCGGCGGCCTCGGATGCAAGCGGCGAGACTGAGATCGTGGAGGCCATGCGAAAGCACTATCTCTCCGACAAGGCC
>JAOQAA010000098.1 GCA_025963815.1 Capsulimonas sp. | reverse complement strand
ATATCCGCGCGCGCGCCGCCGGAGTCGGCATCGCCCGCGTGGCCGACCGCACCTGCGGCGGCTGTCATATGCAGCTCGGCTCGCAGGCCATCAACATGGCGCTGGGCGGCGACGATCTCGCCATCTGCGAAAACTGCGGCCGCATGCTCACGAAATAAACCATGGCGATTGAACCCATAACTCCGACGGCTCCCGCCGATCCCGCGCTCGCCGCCAGCGCCGCAGCGACGCCTCCTGTTGCCGACTTCGAGGAAACGCTGAAGCGGTTGGTGGACCGAATCGCCAAGGTGATTCAGGCGGAAAAGTGCGTTTTCCTACTGCACGATCCCGTCGCGGGCACACTCTACCCGACACGTCCCGCCCTCGGCTTGACCGAGGAAGACCTCGCCCGCATGGAGCGATCGATCTCGGAAGACGGCGTTTCGAGCGAGGTCTTTCGTAACAATGTCCCGCTGATCCTCTACGATGCGCTGTGCGATCCGCGCGCGATCGTCGAAAACCTGTCGCGCTACGGTGTCCGAAACGCCGTCTCGGTGCCGCTGGTCGTGGAGAAGCGCGACGAGGACAATCGCGTGCTGGACCGGACGGTGGTCGGCGTGCTGCATGTCTTCAATAAACGGGGCGGTGGAAAGTTCACGGACGAAGACGTTCGCCTGCTCCAGCGCATGGCGATGAACGCGGCCGCCGTGATTTCATCGGCGCAGGTTTACCGGGAAGTTGTTCAGGAGAAACAGGAGTTTATCCAGACGATCGACAGCCTGGTCGCCGGGCTGCTGATGGTAGGTATGAACGGTCGGCTGCAGCAGATCAATCCCTCGGCGCGCGCGATTCTCAATATCAAGCCCGATGTCCCGCTGATCGGCGTTTACTATTACCGGGCGATCCATAACGACAAGATCCGTATTCTCCTGGGCCGCGCTTTGTCGTCGCAAAACCCGGAACTGGCGGACGAGATCAGTATCCCGGCGACCGAAGACCAGAGTGAGCGTATTTACCAAGTCCAGTGCGCCCCTGTGCGCGATACGCAGGGCGCTACCGTGGGAATCGTCGCGATCTTCAACGACATCACGGAGATCCGCGGCGTCGAACGGATGAAGACGGCCTTTATTTCGACCGTCTCGCACGAGCTGCGCACGCCGCTCACCAGCATCAAGGGATTTATCTCGACGCTGCTGGCGGATAACGAAGGATTTTACGACGAACCGACGCGCCGGGAGTTCTATGAGATCATCGACACGGAGTGCGACCGTCTGACGAGATTAATCAAGGATCTGCTGGACATCTCCCGTATCGAGCAGGGCCGCTCGATGCAGATGTACTGGGAACAAGTCGATGTGGTGACGCTGGCCCAGAAGGTGTTATCGGCGCAGCGCGCTTATACGAAGGACCATGTCTTAAGTCTGGATTTCTCGGATCACTTCCCGACGATTGAAGCCGATCCGGACAAGATCGATCAGATCCTGACGAACCTCGTCAACAATGCGATCAAGTACTCGCCGCGCGGCGGCGCCGTGCGTGTCATCGGCCGCCATGTCGAAGGAACCGAAGGGTATGTCTCCATCCGTATTATGGATGACGGGATGGGCATTCCTCGTGAGCATCTGCCGCGTTTATTCGAGCGCTTCTATCGTGTCGACAACCGCGACAATCGTGAGATCGGCGGCACGGGCATCGGACTGGCGCTAGTCAAGGCGCTGACTGAAGCGCACCACGGCCATGTGACCGTAGAGAGCGAGCCTGGGGTCGGGACGACATTCACGCTGATCCTGCCAATTTCGCAGGCCCATATTTCGGAGGCGCCCCATGGCCTTGCCTCCAAGTAACAGCGATCTGGTCGTTCGCATTCAGCGCGAGCCGGATGCATTGGATCTGCCCCTGCCGTCGTACGCCACCGCCGAAGCCGCCGGCATGGACCTATGCGCGGCGCTGGCCGAAGACGCCATTCTTAAGCCTGGAGCGCGTTTATTGGTCGATACCGGTATTCGAATCGCGCTGCCGTCAGGATATGAAGCCCAGGTCCGGCCGCGCAGTGGTCTCGCCGTGCGCTATGGACTGACAGTGCTGAACTCGCCGGGCACGGTGGACAGCGATTATCGAGGCGTAATCAAAGTCCCTCTGATCAATTTAGGGCAAGAAGATGTCGTCCTGCGGCGTGGCGACCGTATTGCACAGATGGTAGTCGCTCCGGTCACACGAGTGCGCTGGGCGGTGACGCAAGAACTGCCCCCTACCGACCGCCAGGAAGGCGGCTTCGGCCATACGGGCATGGGAAGAACGGGAGAGTAGTATTGGCCCAGGCGATGGATTATGACGGCCAGGCGTCGTGCGCGACGGCGGAAAGCTTGACACAGGAAGTCTATGCCCTGCTGGCGCAGGCCAATCTGTGCCGTATCCGCGGCAACTGGCCCGACGCCGTGGAGAAATGCATGGCGGCTATGCGCATGGACCCGCAAAGCGTCGCCGCCCATAGCCTTCTTGGCGACATCTACGAGAACAAAGGCTGCCTGGACGACGCCATTCAGTGGTACCGAATGGCTCTGGACATCAATCCCGACAGTCCGGCGGATCAGCAGAAGCTCGGACGGCTGCTGGTGCAAAAGAGCCGGGTGCTGGATCGGACCAAGCCCGCTCCTGCTCCGCCTCCACAGCCCCCCATTGCCGCGACGGCCATGCCGTCGGTGGAAAAGACCGACTGGGTGCGCGA
>JAOQAA010000090.1 GCA_025963815.1 Capsulimonas sp. | reverse complement strand
GAGCCGCCCAACCTCGTTCTAACCCCAATCCAACTCCCGTCTCGAACATTGCCAATCCTCCACGATTAGGATCGCATATTCAACGGCTTTTTTGTATACACCAAAAAGATGTGATACAAGCTTAGCCCGGAGGAGAGGGATGTCCAACGCCAAACGTGGCTTTGCGCAACGGTTGATGCTTCGGCTCTATCCTCGGATGTAAATTAAGATTTCCCACGTGAACCACGTTTTGACTATGACACTTGGACACCCCTCTCACAGGCTTCAGCCGGTGGGGGAGAGGGGCCGGGGGTGAGGGCTAACGCAAATCTCCCTCACCTAGCTTCCGCCCAAACAGTTCCAGCGCCAGCCCGAATGTCACACGGGCGAGGGCGGGGTCGTAGCGTGGGCCTTCGTCGCGCAGGAAGGCGTGCGCGCCGTTGAACTCGTGCCAGGTGAAGCGTACTTCCGAGTCGGCGATAGCTTTGTAGACGGCGGCGCGGCCCTCGCGGGGAATGTGCGGATCCTGGAGGCCCCAGATCATGAGGAGTTCGCCCTGGATCTCGGGGATGCGGTCGATGGTGTTGTCGTTCATGCCTTTGGCGAGGCTGCGCTTGTGGATGTCGGTCGCGTAAAAACACGTGGCGGCGAGGACATCGGGGTTAGTGGCGGCCCGGAACGCGAGATGGCCGCCAATACAGATACCCATCGTTCCTAGCTTGCCGGTGCAATTTGGGTGGGCGGTCAGAAAGTCCAGAACGGCGCGGGCGTCGCCGTCGTAGCTGGCGAGCTCTTTGGTCGTCTTGTGCGCGTTGCCGCGCTCGGCGCCGGCTTCATCGTAGGCGAGCACCGTTCCCGCCGGCTCCAGTTCATGATAGATTTCGGGGACGGCGACCACGTAGCCGTGGCCGGCGAGCTGTGCGGCGGCGCGGCGAATAGGGCCGGTAATCTGAAAAATCTCGGAGTAGAACAGGATGCCGGGATAGCGTCCCGGCGCACTGGGACGGAAGATCTCGGTCCGCATCGGGCCGAACGGCGTGTCGAGCGTGGCGACTTCTTCGGTGATGGTCATAGGGTGTGCATCCTTCGGGAGCGATTGAGATGGTTAGCCCTATGATACTTCATCGGCGAGAAAATACGTAGGGGTAGCGGCGATGAACGAATGGTTACAATGTCTGCCTGGTAATTGACTCCCGTCAACCTCCATGTTATCGTAAATGCATGAGCCATCGTTATGACCGATACAAAGTCGGAGGCCTGCTTGCGTTGATTGGTTTCGCCAGCGCCGCCCTTCTCGGACAGTTTAAGCCGCCGCCCTCCGCAGCGGTTGCTAAGAATTGGAAGCACTTCACATACGCTGGTTTTCGGATCAACACGGTGAGTGGAAGTGACATTCGATACGTTGCCGTGGGCGATAGTTACACCTGCGGGACCGGGGCAAAGCCCGAGCAAGCCTGGCCGTCCGTACTGACGCGCGATTTGCGCGCACACGGCGTCAAGATCGATCTGGCGGCGAACCTGGGCGTCAATGGCTGGACGACCCAGCAGGCGCTCGACATGGAAATGCCGGAGTTCCAGGACCAGAAACCTGCGTTCGCGACGCTGATGATCGGCGTCAACGACACCTATCGCGCCACAACTGTCGAGGAATTTCGGACGCGTCTGCAATCCCTGATCGATCAGATGCAGTCCGTCCTCCCCGACAAGTCGAAGATGGTGATTGTTACGATTCCCGATTATATCATGACGCCGAGTAGGGCGGGGTACGCGGCCCAAGGCAAAGGCGTGGCGAAGATCGTCGCGTTCAACGCCGTCATTCAAGAGGAAGCCGCCAAGCGCGGCCTGCCGGTCGTCGATGTGTTTCCCTTGTCTCAGAAGATGGCGGACGCTCCGGACTTAACCGCCCATGACGGCCTGCACCCTTCCGCGAAAGAATACGCCTTGTGGGAGAAGCAGATCTACCCTACGGTCTTCGAGATGCTCCAAAAGAAGTCGTGACTATCGCCTTGCCGTGTCACCGAACTTGATGTCCGCAACAACGTCCAGCCCCGAGACGAGCGGGCCCCCGCGATAGTAGAAAGCGGTCGGCTGCATCCAGTCGGGCCTCAGCGTATCCCAGCCTTTGGGGTGCAGGACAAACCCATCGTCGATGTGCGTCACGAAGATCGCATTGTTCTCTCCGGCCATGGAATAGACCATCAGATCGTCGCTCACAAGATCTACCGGAAACCATCCGACCTTAGGAACGAAGACGCTCGCGACGACATGCGGCTGCCATGCGGCGGGCATGGTCGGAAGACGGCGAAAACCGGCCCACAGATGCGCGGGCACGCCGTTTTGCCGCATCACCGCCGTGAAGACGCCGTTGATCGCACCGCAATCCCCTTTGCAGGTGGCGACGAGCGTCGCAACATGTCGATCCTGATCCCCCTCATAGTACGTAAAGTCGTGTTTGACCTGCGCCGCCGCACGCTGGATAAACTCGTCCAGGCTCTCGTGATGTGTGCGGCGCCAAAGCAGTCCCCGTTGTTTGACATACGCTTGAAAGGCCGCGCCTCGGTAGTCCAGGTTTCCGACCGGCGCGAGCGCCTCCGCTCTTTCTTTTTTCGACAGATCAGGCGCGGCGACCTTCGGCGGGCCGAGGACGATCTTGTAGCGATAGACCATCGCCGTGATGTCCGTTCCAATTGTGACGGACGTCTTTTGATCGGACTGCGCGAGGCTGATCCTGCGTTTATGAACGCTTCCCTCGGTGATGGGCGCGCCGACGGGAACGCCGTTGAATGTCATGCGGGTGACGATCTGGTTCTGCCACGGCAGCGTTGGCGGCGTGGGCGTCGCCGCAATTGTGTCGATGGGATTGCTCAGGGAGACGACCCGGCGCTCCAGGTGCGCCGTCATTTTCACTCCGGGCCCATCCCTCTCCAGATGCCAGCGTGCGTCTGCGGCATGAGCTGCTGCAGCGGTTCCCCCAAGAGCACAGACTAAGAAAAGAGTGCGGAAAGAATGCGTCATCGTGTCTTACCTCCGATTCCAATCGTTCCTAACGCCATCATACACCGTTTTACGCGTGATCCGAAACAAACGCGTGCAACTTATTTTAGTATGGCGGGTCATACTCGATAAGAATATCAAAGTTAAGAACATCTCAGAAAAGGAAAAACACACGTGTTTCTTGTTGTATTAGGCGTTCTTCTGCTTCTCGTGGCCATCGCCGCGCCCGCGCAGCTTTCGCAAGGCGGAGCCAATACCCGCGCGCAAGTCCGTAAAGTCTGCGGGGCGCTGGGAACGCTGCTGCTTGTAGGTGGTGTCCTGTCGTCCAGCTATATGTCCGTCCCAGCCGGATATCGCGGCGTG
>JAOQAA010000041.1 GCA_025963815.1 Capsulimonas sp. | reverse complement strand
GTAGGAGCCAAGTCGGAGCTGAGAAACGCCGTATGAAGCTTGAGGGGGGTCGCCACATCTTTTTTCAAGCGACGCACGGCATTTTCACACGGATCCTCGCGCCGCTCATGCAGAAACACGCCGGTATTGCGAACGGAAAGACGAAATTCGAAATTGTAGAAGTCATCCGCGTCCCGCGTCGCCGCCCCTGGAATTTTGATATCGCTTAGAGAGATATCAACCCGGGTGTCTCCAAATAGGAACCTCTGGATATTCTCATAGCTTTCGTAGCTGTTGACGATCCCGCGCACGCCGGAGTGCGCCCGGTGAACATTCGCAGTAAAGGCGTCCTGAATAAAGGCGTTCTCTTGTTTCACCAGTCCGTCGCTGTGATTGCCCACGATTTTTTGCACAAGAGGATCGTAAGCCTTATAGTCACTGCCGATCAAGCAGAGGCACCGCTTGGGATCGAATTTCCCCCCAAGACTGTTCACAGGATCGGCTGGTCCCAGGCCGAGAAATTTCTTGATAACGTCCGGATTGAAGCGAGACGTTGAGTCCGGATTGAACGTCTCCGTCACATAATTTTCAAACCAATCGGGAACCAGGCCAAGATTGATTCCGCTGTGCGGCGAAGCGATGGTCGCCACACGGTTGATAATGTTGTGTGGATCCACTCCCGCTCCAGGAATAGTCCGCTGGAGCAAAGTACGGCAGACAAGTCCACCCATGGAGTGAGCGATCAGATTGACCTTATATCCCTCGCGGCCAATCCCCATCTCGGCGAACGCGTTCGGGATCTCCTGATTGATCAGGAGCCATAAATCGTCCGCATGCTTGTCGATCGTCCGCGCTTGGCCATTGATAAAATCGGCGTCGTAAAATCGGCTGATCCAAATACTGCGGGTAGGATTGATATCACCACGGCGGAACCGGGTGTTAGTCGTCGCAAGCTTCAGCCCTCCATGCGTCGCGTCCACATAGTCATACTCTTTTATGAAACGCATGAGCTGACTCTCGAAGAGATCGAGGGCGATACGATCCGATGGGTTAGTCGCCTCTGCAGGCGTTTTCTGACGTGGCTCGACGGATGTTTCGGCATAGCCGTAATAAAGATCGTGAAAATTGCTCTCTCGCGCTTGCTGCGTCGGCGAAAATCCTCGAACGTATACGATGGGATAGTACGGGTTCTCAAAGCTGGCCATAAACGCTTCCTCCTCGTGGCGAACGGTTCCTAAGAGAATAAACCGCGCTTGTTGAGCGGGCGCCGTTTCCGGGACCAGTCAAAAACAAGGCCCCCTCCTTAAAAGCTTAAGGAAGGGACCACAAAATGGGCTCCATGGAGATCGTGACAAAATTCCACCACAGCTCCTTCTTCCTCAGCAATGAAGTTATGAGACTTGCGGCTTACTTGTCGAGCCGGATCATCCGGCGGTGACGAGATGAGTATAGCCGTACGAGCGGCGCAGTGTCAACGCCATTCCGTCCCACGCCCATTTCTGCTATAATCTTAGCGCGGCGTCAATCTCCAAGCGACTTGCCGCCGGAACACTGCGGCCCCCAATTGCGCGGGCGGCGGCGTACGAACCACTGTGAATGAGTAAACGGCGATATGGCAAAAATCAACAGTAATTATCAAAAATTGGCGGCGGGATATCTGTTCCCGGAAATTGGACGGCGCGTGAGTGCGTTCACGGCGGCGAACCCGGATGCGAAAGTAATCCGCCTGGGCATCGGCGACGTGGTGCTGCCGCTGGCCGAGCCGATCCGCAAGGCGATCGACGCCGGCGTCGAGGAGCTGGGACACATCGAATCGTTCAAGGGATACGGTCCGGAGCAGGGCTACGAGTTCCTGCGGCAGGCGATTGCCGACCACTTCCTGAGCCAGGGCGCCGATGTGGCCGCCGATGAAGTGTTCGTCTCCGACGGCTCTAAATGCGATACCGGCAACATCCAGGAGATCTTCTCGACCGACGCCGTCGTCGCCGTCACCGATCCCGTCTATCCCGTCTACGTGGACACCAACGTCATGGCCGGCCGCACCGGCGCCGCCGACGCGTCGGGCCGCTACGAGGGACTAGTCTACATGCCCTGCACCGTAGAGAACGGCTTCGACCCCGAGCTGCCTATGGGACACGTGGACTTGATCTATCTCTGCTCCCCGAACAACCCGACCGGCGCGGTGCTTTCGCGTGAAGCCCTGCAAAAGTGGGTGGATTACGCCAAGGCCAACGAGTCCATCATCCTCTTCGATTCCGCCTACGAAGCGTACATCAGCGACCCGAGCCTCGTCCGCTCGATCTACGAGATTCCTGGCGCGCGCGAAGTCGCGATCGAATTCCGCAGCTTCTCCAAGACCGCCGGCTTCACCGGCGTACGTTGCGCCTACACGGTCGTCCCCAAGAGCGTCCAGGCCCGCAACGAAAGCGGCGAACTGGTTTCTCTGCATACCCTGTGGTCGCGCCGCCAGACCACCAAGTTCAACGGCGTAAGCTACCCAATCCAGAAGGGCGCCGACGCCGTCTTCACCCCCGAAGGCCAGGCCGCGATCAAGGAAACGATCGCCTACTACATGGAGAATGCCCGCATCATCCGCGAAGGCCTCGCGGAAGCCGGCATCGCCGTCTACGGCGGCGTCCATGCTCCTTACATCTGGCTTAAGGCGCCCGGAAACATCACCTCCTGGGAATTCTTCGACTTATTGCTCAGCAAAGCTCACGTCGTCGGCACCCCCGGCTCCGGCTTCGGCTCCAGCGGCGAAGGCTACTTCCGTCTCAGCGCCTTCGGCGTACGCGAAAACGTGATTGAGGCCGTCAGCCGAATCAAGGCGCTCAAGCTGTAAGTCGTCTGTTTTCTTCAAGCAAAAAAACGCCGACGCCCGTGGACAGTTAAGTCCACGGGCGCCGGCGTTTGCTTTTGTCGTTCGATTACGCAGCTTTCGAGTTTGTCTTTCGAGCGCGAAGCATAATCGCCGTAAGCCCAAGGGCGAAGACGCCGAGTGTGAGGGGCGCGCCGGGTTCGGGAACTCCAGAAGGGCGGCCGGAGAATTTGGCGGTGAAGGCCATGTCTTCGTACTTGAATATGGGCTGGTTATCGAGGATTGTGAACAATCCCGGCCCCAAGCCGGCAATCATTTGCCCGCCTGTGTAGGGGTCGATGCTGGGATCGTGGGCAGTCTTGACATAGTAGAAGGAGGAGCCATCGGTTAAGATGGCGGCGTATGTGTTTCCGGTCGTCAGAGTGGCGTTAATGCCCGTAAAGCTAAACGTAGCGATCCCGCCCGCCGTAGAGCCCGTCAGCGGACCGCTGGTGTAGAGCGCGCTTCCAGTGGTGCTGGACCCGTTCCAGGAAAAGAGCGAAAACGTGAGCGGATCCTGCGTGTCCACGAAGGTCGCGGAGAAACTATCCAAAATGTTGTCGGTCGGCGCGGTGAAGGTTTCGCCGACGGAACTGAAGCCAAAGAAGTTGTGGGTCAGGTTCGATGATGTCGAGACCGTCGTTGCGCTGAAGGATGGCGAAGCCACAATCGCAGCAAGCACTGCGGATGTGAAGGCGACGAGAACAATGTGCTGACACTTCATGAAGTATTATCCTTAGAGATGAGATGATCCGCACGGCCATTCGAGCGGTCTGTCGCGATCGCATGTCATCGCTTCGAACCCCGCAGCGATCGGGAGATCATTCGAAGGAATTTCTTCATGAAGTATCACTGCATTTGTTGTGCCATGATTGCAAAAAGACTATCGCAGGATCTATTGCTTCATAAATAATGACGAGCCGGCCTTACGTCGCAAGGCCGGCGCATCACGGTTGTTATCGGCTGCCGCTCGTCTTGTCTAGCGGAATCAC
>JAOQAA010000007.1 GCA_025963815.1 Capsulimonas sp. | reverse complement strand
AGCTCACGGGTCATCTTGAGCATATTGTAGACGTTGCAGCTCTCATCCGTACGGCCTTCGACATGCGCGGAGAGCATGTCGGGCGGTCCAAAGTATTCGTTCTGCCCGTGCCCGCCGGTCGCGAAGGTGTGATGCTCCACCACAGAATCCCAGAAGAACCGGGCGGCGACGCCGTCCGCCGCGTTGCCCGTATAAACATAGCGCGACAGCGATCCGATGAGCTTTGGGATCTGCGTGTTGCCATGCAAACCGCCAAGAATCTCCTGACGGCGCGAAAGCGGCTCAATCACCGCCCGATGCTGGAACTTGTCGTACAGCGCGAGCCAGCGTTTGTCGCCCGTGTCGGCGTAAAGATCGGCCATGACCTCGTTCATGCCGCCGAACTCGGTGTTCAGCATCTTCTGGTCCTGAGCGTCATCCAGCCCGGACAGGGTCGTCTCCACCCAGGCGGCGAACTTCTTTTCCACGCTCAGCGCGGTTTTATTGCCTGTGTATCGATAGGCGTCGCGCAGTCCCGCGAAGATTTTGTGCTGCACATACCACGGCGACCAGAGGCCGTTAAGATCAAATCCTCCCGATCTTATTACTCCGCTCGCCAGCTCTTTATACTTCGCCTTGCCGTCTTCCTGAGCACCCAGGTAGCCGTCGCCGTTAGCGTCCTGAACGATCTTTAGCTCCGAAACCAGAATATCCGCCCGCTGCCTGAAGCGCGCATCGCCCGTCGCCGCATACATCAAACTCACAGCCGAAAGATAATGTCCCGCAATATGACCGGCCAGGCTCTTGCCGTCGCTGTCCCAGCCGCCATATCCTTTGGCTTGTGGCGCAAGCCCCGCTTCTTTGCGCAAATACGCCATCATTCTGTTTGGCTCGAGCTTGAGCAAATAAGCGGCGTTGAGATCCTGCGCATGCTTCAAAGGACCGCCGGTCAATCGAACTGCTGTCATGGGAAGGGGGCGTGCTGCACACGGAACGACGTCCTGGATTGGTCCCTTCGCTGCCTGCGTTTCCCGGTTCGCTAGCGAGCGGGCAGGGCGCGCCGTACTGACGCCCAGCGATGCGCCGACGCCAACAATCCCTGCCGTCTGAATGAAGCGGCGGCGGGTGAAGGAATTGGTAACAGGGGGATCAATCTTGGGTGTAGACATGAAATCATCCTAAACAATGCGCGTCGTTCTCTTAATACAGTTATTATAAGGCGCCGCGCAGCCGGGAGGCTATGGAGCGAATGCGATATCTCATGGAATATATTGATAAGTTCCGACGGCATATAGACAGATGCGCGCGTATTCGAGTATATTGTTAATGTATGAAAATGTAAGAGAAAACCTCGATCATTTCCTCATAAGTCCACTCCCTTCATCATCAATATTCTCCATAAAATGACAGCAAATTCCATTGCGCGTCTCCCAGGTTCGGTGTGATAATGGACCCATCGACATCAAGTCGAGACGCCGCAGTCCGGGGCTTATATTCTCAATTATCTTTACCAAGCCGTAAAGATCGTGTTTCGCCGATACTTCCGGCGCTTCCCGCTGTAGGTTACTCCTGCAGCGATCACGATATTCGGGCAATGTTTTCGTTAAAGGAATTAAAAACATGATCAAGCTGTGGAACCGCAATCGTGCTGCCCAATCGGGCTTTACACTTATTGAGCTGCTCGTGGTTATCGCAATAATTGCGATTCTTGCCGCTATCCTCTTCCCTGTCTTTGCTCAGGCCCGAGAGAAGGCGCGTCAGACTTCATGCGCTTCTAACCTAAAGCAAATCGCACTCGCCATGATCCAGTATAAACAGGACAATGACGAAGGCGCGCCGCAGGGAAGCGTCAACGACGGCTGGTTTATGTCGGATGCAGGCAACTATAAATGGATGGACGCCATTTATCCTTACGTGAAGAGTGAAGGTGTCTTTAACTGTCCTGATGATAGCGTGGACCCAAAATATAAATACGAGACAACTGACCATTATGGCAGCTACTCGATGAATATGACCAATTACTATCACATCTACTGCGTAGGAAATGGCGGGATTGACGCGGAGCCGCCAGCATCTCAATACTATCAAGTGACGCGGGATGCGCAAATTCAGGACCCCTCTGGCACGGTGTTTTTCCTGGACGGCGAATACGCCTCCCCCGATACTCCCGGGTTGTATTCGTGGTCGATCCAGACGAACTGCCCGGACGATCCGATGATCCTGGTGAAAGGCGTCGGCCCATGGACCGCGCTCGCCGCCGCCGATGATCCCACAAATCCACGCATTCCCGCGCGCCATACCAATATGATCAATGTCAGTTTCTGTGATGGTCACTCCAAGGCTGTGACGACCGACTATCTCTTGCACACCAACAGCAAAGGTTACCAGGATCATATGACGATTCAAGACGACAGCAACTAAAAAGCGTCGCCTTGCTCAATAAATTTCGTGCTGGAGACTGCATCACGTCGTCTCCAGCACCTCTCAGGTAATGCCATGTCAACAACTCATCCTATGTCAGATCCAATAAAACCCAATCGTAGTTTGCCTGTTTCCGTAATCGCTGCGGGAGCGGCCGTGGTGATTATTGCTATCGCCATCGCCGCGTTTATGATGTTTGGACCAAAGCCCGAGCCGCATCCGCGTTACAACACGGTTGAACTGATGCATAAGGCTCAGAAAGACATCAACAGCTTAACGCCCGATGAGCGCCGTGTTTACAATCGTATCACGCGCAGCACGGACTCGCCTTCAAAATTCAAACCGGCACCTCCAGCAGCTCCTAAATGATCGAGTGAAAGATCCTTTGATATGTTCCAAGGTAAGCAAATATCAATATTTTCCATATTTTGACATTGCTTTCCATTGCTCTATCGATGCCTTCTTGTGTTACACTATAATATCAGCCGACCCGCAATGAACGCGGGTTTCGTCTGGCGCGTTGAAGCGTCCATCGTTCCCAGAACCGATGGACTATTTTATTATGAGGGTTTGGTATTTTCGCACGCACTGCGATTTAAGGCGCTCAGAAAGAGAAATGGCTATGAACACAACTGCGTCGGTCTGGACCACGGCGCCGGAGCGTCACTTTCGGGACTTGGCGTCGCCGGCGGCGAAGGATGTCGATCAGCTGCGCGAGGCGATCCTTCAGATCGGGCTGAGCGCGCTATCATCCAGTGATACGAGCGGCTTGATCCTGCCGCCTCCCAAGCACTTTGCGCCCAAGCGCCTGGAGGGTCATAAGGACCTGCACCATCACCGATATCTGGAGATAGGGATCGTTACGAAGGGCGAGATGACGATCTGGTGGGAGGGCAGTACAGCGCAGTGTCCGGCAGGTTCCGTGTTTGTTATTCCGCCTGGCGTCCGATACCTTCCGCATGCGGACGTGCCGGGACGGGGCAAGACGCCGCATTCGGTGGTCTGGCTAGCGCTGCACCGGGGATGCGCGGTCGTGCATATGTGTTCGCTCAAAGACAGTGTGCATCAGCTCAGCGAATATTATTCGTTCACTGAGGCGCAGGTAACGAATGTGGCGCGCAGTATCTCGCAGGAGCTTGCCGAGCGATCGCCGCAGTACGACACTGTCATTCGGGGCGCCCTTTTGTGCTTGTTCACCTGGCTCCAGCGCGCGCCGGTCCATCGCATTTCGCGTATGAGTGGAACGGGCAAAGACGCGAAGCCCGGCGAGGATGACACGTTTAGTAATCGCGTGGAATCGTATTTCTTATCCCACTATCACCGCCCGATTTCTTTGTCTCAAGTGGCGTCGTCCATGGGCTGCAGTCCGGCGCATCTTTGTCGTCATTTCCGGACGCTGACGGGGCAAACGCCGTTCCAGTTTCTGCGTGATGTGCGGATCGAAGCCGCGAAGCGCCTATTGTGTTCGGAAGTTCCCATCGCCCGCGTCGCCGAGATGGTGGGGTTCGACGATCCGCTCTATTTCAGTAAGGTCTTTTCGGGGCGCACCGGAGAATCGCCCCACAGTTTTCGCGTCCGCGCACGGACCGAAGGGTTCAAGGAATTGCTTTCTTGACCAAGCAATATCTTCCATATTTCTAGCACGGATTCCATTGTTGTAAAAATCCATGCGTGTGATAATAACCGTGAGATTAGTCACACATTGCAACGCACGTGAATTGGAGAAAGATGGACCTATGAAGCCTACATGGACCGGCGTGTTCCCCGCGCTCACAACCCACCTGCATGAGGACCAGACGCTGGATCTCGACGCGACCGCCAAGCACATCGAGGTGATGATCGAGTCCGGCGTGCAGGGTCTGGTGATGCTGGGGTCGCTCGGCGAGAACGCCGCGCTTGAGGCCGACGAAAAGCGGAGCGTGATGGAGATGGCGGTGGATGTGGCGCGTGGCCGGGTTCCCGTTCTGAGCGGCGTTTCCGAAACCAGCACCGCCGCCGCTCGCCGATACGCCCACGACGTGGAGCGCCTCGGCGCGGACGGCCTGATGGTTCTGCCCGCGATGGTCTACAAATCGGATCCATCCGAGACCATGATCCACTTCCGGGCCGTCGCGGACGCTTCCGACCTACCGATCATCTGCTACAACAACCCCATCGCCTACGGGGTGGACATTACCCCAGCGATGTTCGCGCAGCTGGCCGACGAAGAGAAGTTTGTCGCCATCAAAGAGTCTTCGGGCAACACCTGCCGTATCTCGGACATTATTAACTTGGTGGGGGACCGCTACACTCTGTTCACGGGCGTGGACGATCTGGCGCTGGAAAGTATTATGCTCGGCGCCCAGGGCTGGATTGCCGGCATCGGCTTGGCCTTCCCTAAGGAAAATCAGTACCTCTGGGATCTGGCGATGGCGGGCGAGTGGGAAAAGGCG
>JAOQAA010000703.1 GCA_025963815.1 Capsulimonas sp. | reverse complement strand
ATGGAGTTCCACGACGACTATCTCCGCCACACGTCGCGCGTCCATGCGCTGTTTGAGAGACTGTTCTACGGGACGGAGCCGGCGGCCCTCCCTTTGGACGAGATTGCCGCCTGGGTGCTCGCGCCCGACGATCCGGCGGCGCTGGCGCACCTGCGGGACGAGCTTACACGTCTCGGCTTCCAGCAGCCCGAAACCGCGCTGAGAATGCTCCGGCAAAGCGTCGTCGGGTCCGAGTATGGGGGGATGGCCCCAGACTCGTCCGACTCCTTCGCCGCCGTCAGCGCCCGGCTGCTGCGCGCCGCCGCCGAGACTTCCGATCCGGACGGCGCGCTGCTCGGTCTGGACAACCTGGCGCGCGAAGTCCCCTCGCGCACGGCGCTTTTTCAAACCCTCGCCGAAAGCGACACCCTCCTGCCGCGCCTCTGCCGGCTCGCCGCCGAAGGTCCCGCTGTCTGGCAGCTCCTACTTCAGCACATGGAGTTCTTCGATTTGCTCGCGGACGATGAGGTGATGGACAACCCATCGCCGCCGCCCGCCAAGCTCCACGTGAACGCTAAGGCGCTGGCCACCTCACTCCTGCGTGCGCGTCTGCTCTGCGGCGCTCGCGACATCTGGGAGATCAACACGGTTGCGGGGACGATCGCCGAGCTGACAACGGTTGCCGAGCGCGCTCTGTCCTCCGCACTGTTAATTGCCAGTCAGGAACTGGGATTTGAGGGCCGCTTCGCCATCATTGGCATGGGTAAGCTCGGCGGACGCGAGCTGGGGTACGCCTCAGACCTGGACGTTCTCTATGTCTCGGACTCCGATGGGGTCGTTGCGGCGACGAAGGTCGCGGAGCGCCTCCAGCAGATCCTGCGCGACGATATTGCCCGCTATGGCGTCCGTTTCGAGCTGGACGCCCGCCTGCGGCCCGACGGTCGCAAAGGCCAGCTCGTGCTGGACCTCGCGACATATCGCCGCTACTACGCCGAGAGCGCCGCCACCTGGGAGCGTCAAGCGCTGCTCAAATCCCGCCCGGCGGCGGGCGATCCCACGCTTTGCGCCGAGTTCGCATCCCTTGCCACGCAGTTTGTCTACGGCTCCCCAATTACTGACGAACAAATTGAAGAGATTCGCGCCATGAAGCGTCGAATCGAGAAAGAGCGGGCGCAAGGCGCGGCAAACCTCAAGCTCTCCCCGGGCGGCATGACCGACATCGAATGGATCGCCCAGATCCTTCAGCTTCGATGGGGCCATAAAAAGCCGCGCCTTCGCCCCTCTGGGACTTTGAAAGCCCTGCTGGCCTTGCGCGACGACGCAAAAATCCAGCAATCCGACTGGGAAGTGCTGGACGCCGCCTACAAGGAACTTACACGTCTGCGCAATCGTCTGTACTTAAGAAGGGGCGTGGGATCGGATGTATTGGATCCCATGCCGGAGGCGACGGGGGAGCGCATGAAGGCCGTGCGTGCGATCTGTCTGCGTTTGTTTTACGAGGAAAATATCTAAGCCGCCGTCTGTTTCAACCCATACGCCTGCGGGTATATTTATGTTACGATGCTACCACTTCAAAATAAATTTGAAGACAACATATGTTCGGGAACAAAACCCCGTATTTAGGAGTTATAATATTAGAGCTTAGTCACAAAGAAGTGAATAGGCGTCTACCAAATGTGGGAAGAGCCGAAGCGGGCCAGTTATGCTCGCTGTTCTCCTGAAGCGCAGGATGCGAACCGTAAAGTCTCGGGGCGCGCGCTTCAGGTCGGTCATTTCCCCGCCGGAGTTTCGCGTAGAAATTCGCCGGCGACGAGAGACCTTCGCGAGAGCCGCTAGGGCGGCCGCTCGGAAGGTCTTTCGCTATTTGTGGGCAGTCCCTATTCCCCCGCGCTTTAGCGCGTTTCCCCCTTTTTCCCAACAAGCTGCTTCGCAGGGTAAAAGGGAGCCAATCATTGAGTTCCTTGCACGCTCGACAAGTAAGTATGAAGAGTGTTTGGCGCTCGCAAACCTACGGTTCCCATCCTCACGACTTTGTGACGAGTGAATGGATGGTAATTATTTGCTCCCCTTTTACCCCGCGAAGCGGCTTGCTGGGAAAAAAGGGAAACGCGCTAAAGCGCGGGGGAATAGGGATGAACGTTGACAATAGCCAAATAGTTAGGATATAATATCCCTGCCCAGCACGTCAGTGCGCCCACTTGCCGAAGTGGCGGAACGGTAGACGCGGAGGTCTCAAAAACCTTTGGGGGCAACCTCGTGGGGGTTCGAGTCCCCCCTTCGGCACCAAACAGAAAAAGCGACCGCCTAGGAATTAGGCGGTCGCTTTTTTGTTTGCCCTGTGTCAAGGACGTTACGCACGGGCGGCTTTCTTGGCGGGCATCTTGATCACAGCCGTTACGGCGGCGCCGTCGCTGGTGGCGGTGATGGTCGCCGTGCGCGGTTTGGCGGACGCTGCGCCCAGGGTGACCGGGAACGGCGCCGTGGTTGCGCCAGCGGGAATACGGACATAGGCGGGCGTCTTTGCGGCGGCGGAGTCGCTGCTGGCGATGGTCACCACCGCGCCTCCCGCGGGAGCGGCGGCGGCGAGCGTCACGGTGGCGGTCAGCGTGGCGGACGTCGCGCCCGGCGCTGTCGAAAGGGACGCGGCTTTGGGAAGGGCGGCAGGCAGCAGACCGAAGGCGATGACCTGCTTGGAGAATGTGGCGAGGTAGACCTTGCCGTTCACGATCGTGGGCGGGCAGAACTTCGCGAACTTATGCCCGCCGTCGCGCGCGGCGTTCACTTGCGTGTCCCAGAGCTTGTGGGTCAGGTCCGACGCGTCGTAGGCTTCCAGCATTCCATCGACGGTACGCCAGTTGGCGTTGTCGTCGAGCGGCCGGCTGGCCCAGACGATGCCGGACATCGGGTCCTTGCCGTTCGCTGAGATCGACAGAAACCCGCCCGGCATGCCGCCTGGAACGCGGACTTCCGATTGGAAGATCGGCGCTTCGTTGAGCTTGCCATCTTTGAGCGAGAACGCTTTGAGGTGGTCTTCCTCGCTCCACGTGTATACGGTCGGGCCGTTCTTAGGATCGTCATAGTAGATCGGCGAGCCATGAATATGCCCTGCGCCCATCTGGAAGCGCTGGATCATCTGCTTGTCGTCTTCGGCGAAGTGGCCGAGATTGCTGCGCTTGGTGGTGTACGCCACGCCGGATTTGCCGCCGCTGATCAGCAGATCGGTCCCCGGGACGAGCAGCGGGCCGGAGGAGCCGAGGTCGGTGTCGCCTTCGTTCAAAATCTCGAAGTTGCTGGGCGTGAACCAATCCATGATGACGAGATCGTTCTTTTGCTGGACGAGCCTCAGGATGCTGGTGCCGTAGTCGCGGCCGCCGGTCTGGGCGTCGGCGGTCCCGTTGCCGGTGACGGCGTAGATCGATCCCGATTCGTCCGCCGACAATCCCTGGCCCGCCTGCCAGATCGAGCCCTGGGCGCCGTCGGGCGTGGTGCAGAGCACGGAGACTTGCCGCAGGGTCTTGGCGTCATACGCCATGATCCAGCCATGGAATGGGTCGCGGTCCGCATGCGCGCCGAAGCCCAGGTAAATCAGCCCTTTGGAAAGCAGCAGTCCGGGGCGCTGCAATTGCAGAAACGCGCCGAAAGAGACTTTGCCGTCCACGGCGTCGTATCCTTTACCGGGTATGGTCGCGGTGATCGTCATCGGCGAGCCGCGCATTTCCTTGCCGGTGGCGATCGAGAGGGCGTGCAGACGCTGGAAGTATTTGCCCTCCTCCTTGGTCTTCGCCACCACGTAGATCGTTCCTGAATTGGGGTCGATCACGGGGGTGCTGGTGATGCCGATCTCCTCGTTCATGTCCGTCCACTTGGTGATATATACCTCTTTGGCGGAGACGGATGGTCCGAGGTTGATGGTCCAGAACGGCGCTTTCGCCTTGGGATCGTCGGCGTCGTAGGCGTAAACGCTATTGTGCTCGGTCGCTACAAACAGGACGTTATGGACGCCCTTGCCCGGCATCTTCAGATTGGGGACATAGAGCGGCTGCGCGTAGACCTGCCCATCGACATCGCGGGCGAACAGCTTGCCGAAGTGTTCGGCGTTGACGTTTTCCTTGTTCAGCGCGATCTCGGTCAGGTTCGCGCCGGTCCGCGCATTGTTGTTGTGCTGGGTCAGCAGCGCCGTGGGACGCGCGAGCATCGTCGCGCCCGTAGGTTTGGGCGCAATGACCGGCGTGGGCGGGGCGACTGCGGGGTTAGGCGAGCCCTGCTGGACGGCGCTCTGCGCGTGCGCGTGCGCACAGGCAAGTACGGCGGCCAGGCTATATGCGAGAGTTGTACGGCGAAGACAAAATAGTGAGGGCACCGAAAGTACTCCGTTTCCGGTTGATATGGACAGGACGGCTGGGCGGCGTCACGTCATGAAGTTGACAGGCGGAGGCGCGGCGCCGCGACCCATTCTCTATCGGGTATGATAACAACACACGTTTTTTGTTTCAGGTTCTTGGAATGAGAAAAAGCGCGTCTTTCTTCCATGACGGCAGGAACAGCGCGATGTTCAAATCTCTCCTTGAACATACCACAACCCACGCAGGAAAAGCCATGTCCGAAACTTACAACATCGGTATCCTCGGCGCGGGAGCGTTTGCTTCCCGCCGCCACTTGCCGGCCCTGCAGTCGGACCCGCGCGCGAATGTCGTGGCTGCCTGCCGCCGCGATCCGGACGCCCTCGCCACCTTCGCCGATCACTTCCAAATTCCCGGCCGCTACGCCGATTGGCAAGAAATGCTGGAGGATGCGAGCTTGGACGGCGTGCTGATCGCCACGCCGCACGATCAGCACTACGCGCAGGCCAAGGCCGCTCTGGAAAAGGGCCTGCACGTCCTGATGGAAAAGCCGATGGCGCTGCGCGGCGACGAAGCCCAGGAGCTGGCCGACCTCGCGCGCGTGCTGGGCCGCTCTTTGACGGTGGCGTTCAATCCTCCCTACTGGCGTCACACCCACGCGCTGCGCGCGGGGATTGCCGCTGGCCGGGTGGGGGATCTGGAAACCGTGGACATCCGCATCAGCGTTTCGGCGGCGGCCGTATTTGGCAAGGCCCCGATGCCTGAGACCATGCCCGGCGTCGTGCGCCCGACGCTGTTCCGAGCCGATCCCGCCGCGAACGGCGGCGGCAACCTGATGGACGGCGGCGGCCACCTCTTCAGCGAACTGCTCTGGGTGACCGGCCGCGCCCCCCTCGCCGTCAGCGCCCTCATGGACGCCACTCCCGACGACATGCGCGCCGTGATCTGCGTCCGTCTCGAAGGCAATTTACTCGCCACCATCACTGCTGTCGCCGACAGCGCCTACTCCACGCGTCGTATCCGCTCGACCTACGACGGCAGCCAGGGAACCGCTATCGCCACCGGCCTTCCCTATCGGATCACCTGGCGCACTGACCAGGGCGAAGAAACCATCGCCGAAAACGACCTTCCCGCCGTCGCAACCCCCGTATCTGATTGGCTGGACAGTTTCGAGACCGGCCATGGCCCTCTCGGCTCGCCCGAGCATGGTGTCCTAGTGACAAAACTGCTGGCGGCGGCGTACGAAGCGGCGCGGACGGGGCGAGTGGTTGGGCTATGAGGCTTCTCATCTATGCGAGCCGAATAATCGACAGTATCGATAGAGGATAATATTTTGCAGGAAACAACATTCCGCAATTCTGCGCCGCTTCATGGGGTACGAGTCTGGCTCTCTGGGGCCGTTCCCGCCCAAGCAACCGAACTGCAGCGAAGCGAGATGCTTGAATTCGTTGCTTCGTTTGCGCTTGCCGTATTCCAAGCCGGGGGGCATCTTTTACACGGCAGCCATCCCACTTTTGTTTCGACACTGCTTGAGCAAGCAAAACAACACCGTGAAAACGGCGGGCGTAAAGATTGCCTTGTCTTAGGCGTATCCAAGTTTTGGTCTAAGGACACCCAGCTGGTTCCAATACATGAGTGGCGCGAACATTGCATGGTCTATGAGATTCCCGAAATCAGGGGCGAAGCCGCAAGAGATGAAAGTCTTAAATCTCTTCGAGAGTGGATGTCGGATCGGTGTGACGTGCTCGTGACAGTTGGTGGAAATTGGTGGCGAGAGATTGCAGGCCGCTCTGGTGTTCCAATAGAAGTCGAATGTGCAGTTAAACGTGGCGTTCCTTCTTTTCTTCTTGGAGGGCTTGGCGGCGCCGCCAGAGACTACGTGACGGATCATCCTGAGTTAATCGGCTTACTGAAAAATGGATTAGATAAGGACGCTAATCTCGCAATCGCCACGGAAGAGAATGTGGCGAACCTTGTATCGCGTGTTTATGAACAACTGACCCGTTTGTCTCTGGTTCGGGGGCGAGTTTCGAACGGCATTTCATTTCGAATTTTAGCGCTTGATGGTGGCGGTATTCGTGGCGCTTATACCGCAGCGGTTCTTGCGCGACTGGAAGAAGCGCTCGGCTCCTCTCTCG
>JAOQAA010000700.1 GCA_025963815.1 Capsulimonas sp. | reverse complement strand
GGGTAGGATATCATATTCGGACAGCTGATTAGTATTATTCGGACGGGAGTAAGCAGTGACACACATCAACGGATCCGAAGGCCGCAGGGATCCATTTCGTTTAGAGCGATTCACCACCGCCCAGCAGCCTGTGTACGGAACCGCCCTCACGGAACTGACGAAGGGCCGCAAGAGAACGCACTGGATGTGGTACATCTTCCCACAATTCGAAGGATTGGGATATAGCGCCACATCGAAGCATTACGCGATCCGCAGCCTGGAAGAAGCGCAGGCATACCTCGATCACCCCGTGCTGGGGGCACGGCTTCAGCAATGCGCGGAGGCGGTGCTCGCCGTCGAAGAGCGGACGGCGTCGGAAATCTTCGGGTCTCCGGACGACGTCAAGCTTCAGTCATCCATGACATTATTTGCCCAGGCGGACCGCTCAGGTTCGGTGTTTACCCAAGTGTTGGAGAAGTACTTCGACGGGCGTGAGGACAGCGAGACGCTTCGGAGGTTAGGGGCGAAATAGCTTCATTCCCCCTCTCCCAGGGAATGCGCCGATTTCTCAGGCGCCAGGGCCTCTGGCGGCCCCAGCGGATAAAGCAATTGATCGATCATCGCTGGGGGCATTACGGCGTCGATCCCATACGATTCCGGCCATTCCTTGGGCAGGTTGTGCGTCCCAAAGATCCGATCAAGCCAGGGAAGAGTCGAGGAGTAGTTGTGGTCGATCAGCCCGGTTTTCGTGTGGTGCCAGTGATGGAACTTCGGCGTGGAGACCAGCCATTCCAGTGGGCCGAAGCTCCACTTGAGGTTGGCGTGAATGAAGAAGCCCCAAACCGTGCCAACTAACGTAACCAGCACCGGGAGCGTGCTGCCGCCGGACGCGCTCGTCGGACCGCCCAGTCCCAGCACATACATCGGCACGAGGGCGCAAGTGCGGCTGAACACCATGTCGAGCGGATGGGCTCGCGTGTTGACCAAAAAATCAAGTTCTTCCGCGCTGTGATGGACCGAGTGAAACCGCCAGAGAAATGGGATCTGGTGGCTCCAGCGATGCCCCCAATAGTAGCCGACCTCTCCCGCCACAAATCCAAGCAAGGCTCGTATCCAAAAAGGAAGTGACGCCGTCCACTCCAGCAGAGAACCAGGCAGTATTTTATGGGTCGACCAGCCAAGAATAGCCGCCGGCACACTCAAGATAGCGGCGGGGAGCAGGCTGTTGAGGAAGTAGTAGCCAAGATCAGGGCCAATGCCTTTGCGCAGCGCCTTGTGGCTATGGACCGCAAAAAAATACTCTAGCGGCGCAAAGATGACGACCAGGATCGCCAGCCAGAGTGAGAGCCTGAGGAGACTGAGCAGAATTACAAGTAGCTGAGCCATAGATACTGTCCTGGCCTATCAACGCGCGGAGGCGAAATACAGTCAAGCAAGCCAGACGATGATCGACTGTGCTTAACCCTCGGTTTGATCAATTGTATCATAAACGGCCTCGGAAGAGAAATGATTTTCTCTTCCGAGGCCGTTGGATGATATCGCTAAGACTTCGCCGGAGCGAAGCTTACGCAGCGGACTTCTTCGAACGGCGGCGGCGGACGATCGCGCCGAGGCCAAGCACGCCGGCGAACATCGCGGCGAGTGAGGAGGGTTCCGGCACAGCGGAAACATCCGTCATCGAAACGCCATCCAGCAGCGCGAACGGAGGAACGCCATCCGGGGTGCCATGCGCCAGAAAGGAAAGCACTTCGCTTCCGGACGTGGCGGTGAAGTTGAACGTTTCGTGCTTCCAACCAGAGAAGTCATGGCTGGCGAGTGATTCGATGGCGGTGGACTGCGTGTCGCCGCCCAGGCCTACAACCCACTGTTCCGTCGTATCGCCGTCATAGCCGGATTGCTGCGCGGCGGCCCAATCGAAGCTCAGGGCGTAGGTATGGCCCGCAATCAGTCCACTGACATTCTGATTGATGGCGCCCACAGAGAAGGCTGCGTCCGCGCCAACATAGTTGCCGCCGGTCGGGCTTGACGTAAGACCATTCGCCGAGCCGGTGCCCGGTCCCCAGAGCTTGAGGTTACCGTACAGGCCACTGGCTCCAACGGTGTCGGCAGGCTGGGTGAAGACGAAGTTGTAGCCTTCAGTATACCATCCCGTGGCTTCCGTATTGTAGCCCATCTGGCCGGAGCCGTTCGTAAGCGTCTCAAAGCCGCCATTGGTAATCAATTGCGTCGCATGTACGCTGCCGGACACACTGATCGTCAGTCCAAGCGCAGCGACCACAGTCATCATCTTCTTCGTCATTTACATTTCTCCTGAAAATTAAATTACCATTGCGCGACGCCGCTGCAACCGCCTGCTTACTCTGTTCAGACACTCGATAACCGTACTCGCAAGCTCTGTTGCATCAACAGTCTGATGCATGCTCGCGACAGCGTGGGATGATGCGGAATAAAATCGATTTCCGAAGCAAGTTCGACAGGAAATATGTATCCTTATCAAAGTTCTATTTGTTACAATGATAACCATACACATCTAAATACTACATAAGCGTCCTGCCATAATGATTATACACGATATCCGCAAATTAATCAAATCTAATCATTAACCTTTACACTTTCTTTACACCCATGCCCGCCGCCTTTACGCCCACGTTATACGCAAAATGATAAGCTCTCTTTGTCTCGGACTTGAGACGAGTGAGGCGCCGATCATGTGCAAGACAACCCATTTGGAATTCGAGGCCGCGTTTCGACTGTCGCTGTTTTTACAGCGGGAGTTTGGATTGTCGCCCGGCGGCGCTCACGCCGATCTCGACGGCGATGTGCTGACCGTGCAGATGATGAACGCACTGACGCCGATTGGGCTTGTCGTATCACAAAGCCCGGATGGAGCGGCGGCGCTCAAGGGCGTCTACACCATCCTGTACGAAATCAATCGGAACAAGATGGAGCGGTTGATTTCTCGGATCGCGGGCGTTCCTGTGGACGACAGTCGGATGCAGATCGATGTGGAGAACGCCGGCGTTCTCATTTGCTTTCATCTGCGCCGGACGCAGTCACACGACACGGCGTGAGAGAACAGGAGGACTATAATGCAGGACATTTCGTTTCTTGGGATTTCCGTAATATTTTTCATTCTCGCACTTGGTATGGTGCGTGGATGCGCGAAGCTGTAAGGGAAGAGGGAGTGAACTTGCGATGATTTTTGACTACTGGCTGGCGGGCGCGGCGACGGTGGGACTTTTCGGCTACCTGATGTACGCCCTGCTTCGTCCCGAAAGGTTCTGAGGATCGATAAATGACGACGATTGGCTGGCTGCAAATCGCAGCCTTCTTTCTGATACTATTGGCGCTCACAAAGCCTATCGGTATCTTTCTTCACCGCGTGATGGAGGGGGAGCGGACGTGGCTCACGCCCGTTCTCGGCCCCGTCGAGCGTGCGATCTATAAACTGGGCGGCGTGAAACACGACGAAGACATGCCGTGGACGGTGTATGCCCTTGCGCTGCTCGCATTTAGCGTTGTGACACTGATAATCACGTTCGGCCTGCTAAGGCTGCAAGCGTGGCTGCCGCTGAACCCACAGCACTTCGGCGCCAAGGAAATGACGCCGGATCTCGCGTTCAATACGGCGGTCTCGTTCACGACCAACACGAACTGGCAGGCTTACGCCGGCGAAAGTACGGTGTCGTACTTCAGCCAGATGGTTTCGCTGGCCTCGCACAACTTCTTCTCGGCGGCGGCGGGCATCGCGGTGGCGATTGCATTAGTGCGTGGTTTGGCGCGGAAGTCGGCGGCGGGCGTGGGCAATTTTTGGGTGGACATCACACGCGCCACGCTTTATATTCTTCTGCCACTGTGTTTGATCTTCGCAATGGTGTTCGTGCAGCAGGGCGCGATCCAAAACTTCCATCCTTACCAGACGGTCACGACGCTGGAGGGAGGCAGCCAGATCATCCCCGGCGGTCCCGTAGCCTCGCAAGAGGCCATCAAAGAATTGGGAACGAACGGCGGCGGCTTCTTTAATGCGAACTCCGCGCACCCATTTGAGAACCCCACCCCATTCACAAACATGCTGCAAGTGCTGATGATCTTCGCAATCGGAGCGGGCATGACCTACGCCTTCGGACTCTATGTCGGCAATGTCCGGCAGGGCTGGGCGATCTTCGGCGCCATGTCGTTTCTCTTCTTGATCGGCGTCTCCGTGGCGTATGTCCAGGAGGCGAAGGGCAATCCGATGATCGCAGCGCAGGGCGTCGATACGACAACGCAGACGATGGGCGACGCCGGCGGCAACATGGAGGGCAAGGAAATACGCTTCGGACAGGCTGGCGCAACGCTCTTCGCGACCGTCACCACGGACGCCTCGTGCGGCGCCGTCAACTCCATGCACGACTCGTTCACGCCGCTCGGCGGCCTCGTCCCAATGGCGAACATTCTGACAGGCGAAGTGATCTTCGGCGGCGTCGGCGCAGGCCTCTACGGCATGCTGATGTACGCGATCCTCGCCGTCTTCATCGCCGGTCTGATGGTCGGACGAACTCCCGAATACCTCGGCAAAAAAGTCGAAGCGTATGAGGTCAAGATGGCGATGCTCGCCGCATTAATTTTGGCCGGCAGCATTCTCGGCGGAACGGCGATCGCCAGCGTGACGCACATCGTCAATCCCGCTTACTGGAACACGGTTGCGGGAACGGCCAACGATATGGCGGCGGCGAATGTGAACAACAGCGGCCCGCACGGCTTCTCGGAGATCTTCTACGCCTTTGATTCGGCGACGGGGAATAACGGCAGCGCCTTCGCGGGCATCTCGGTCAACACGCCGTTCTGGAATCTGGCCTTGGGCATCGCGATGCTGGTCGGGCGGTTCTTAATGATCATCCCGCTGCTCGCCATCGCCGGCAGTATGGCTAAGAAGAAGCGAGCAGCGGCAAGCGTCGGCACCTTCCCCACCGACAACGTCCTGTTCGCGGGACTGCTGGTCGGCACCGTGGTGATCGTCGGCGCTCTGGCGTACTTCCCGGCCGTTTCCCTCGGTCCCGTCGTGGAGCATTTCTTGATGCACGGCGGGCGCACTTTCTAGGAGAACTTCGATGACGACAATCGTCAATAACCATATCGACAAAATGGAGGCGCCCGGCGCGCCTCCCTCGGGCCCGCACCTCAAGCGCGCGCGCCCACTTTTCGACCCGCCCATCGTACGCCGCGCCCTGGGCGACGCCTTTCGCAAACTCGATCCACGGGTCCAGGCAAAGAACCCGGTCATGTTCGTGGTCTGGGTCGGCAGCGCCGTCTCCACAATCCTGTTTATTCAAGATCTGATCGAGCATGTCGGCGGCTGGGAGACGGCCTTCGTCGGCCAGATTGCCCTCTGGCTCTGGTTCACGGTGCTGTTCGCCGGCTTCGCCGAAGCCATCGCCGAAGGGCGCGGCAAGGCGCAGGCCGATGAGCTGCGCAAGACTCGAACCACAACGCTTGCCAAGAAGGTTGGCGCCAACGGACAGATTGAAAACGTCGCCGCGTCCCTGCTCCGCAAAGGCGACATCGTGATCTGCGATGTCGGCGATGTGATCCCAAGTGACGGCACGGTGATCGAAGGCATCGCCAGCGTCGATGAATCGGCCATCACCGGTGAATCCGCTCCGGTCATTCGCGAAGCGGGAGGCGACAGATCCGCCGTCACCGGCGGCACAAAAGTCATCTCGGACGGAATCAAAGTGGAAATCACAGCGAATCCCGGCGAGACGTTCATCGACCGCATGATCGGCCTTGTCGAAGGCGCGCAGCGCCAGAAGACGCCGAACGAGATCGCGCTCAATATCCTGATCGCCGGTCTGACGATCATTTTTCTACTCGCGACCGCAACGCTGCTGCCGTTCGGGCAGTATGCGGGCGTCCATATTTCCATTGCCGTCCTGATCGCTCTGCTGGTCTGTCTGATCCCGACCACCATTGGCGGCCTGCTCTCGGCCATTGGCATTGCCGGCATGGATCGCGTCATGCAATATAACGTGCTCGCGATGTCCGGTAAAGCCGTCGAAGCCGCCGGCGACGTGGATGTGCTTCTGCTGGACAAGACCGGCACGATCACGCTCGGCAACCGCCAGGCGGCCGAGTTTCTGCCCCTTCCCGGCGTCAGCGTTCAAGATCTCGCCGACGCCGCGCAGCTTTCCAGCCTCGCCGACGAGACGCCCGAAGGCCGCTCCATCGTCGTCCTCGCGAAGGAACAATACGGCTTGCGCGGCCGCCATCTCGACGAGAAAACGACAGAGTTTATTCCCTTCACCGCCCAAACACGGATGTCCGGAGTGAACATCCCCGGCCAGCGCGTCCGCAAGGGCGCCGTCCAGGCGGTTATTGATTATGTCAAAAGCAGCGGCGTCTCGGTCCCCATCGAGCTGCAAAGCATCGCCGACGAAATCTCCCGCCGGGGCGGCACCCCGCTAGCCGTCACCCTGAACGAGCGCCCCTTGGGGATCATCTACCTCAAGGATGTGGTCAAGGGCGGCATGCGCGAGCGGTTCGATCATCTGCGCGCCATGGGCATCAAGACGATCATGATCACCGGCGACAATCCATTGACCGCCGCCGCCATCGCCCAGGAAGCTGGCGTCGATGATTTTCTGGCCCAGGCCAAGCCCGAAGACAAAATGGCCCTGATCAAGAAAGAGCAGGCCGAGGGACGCCTCGTCGCGATGACCGGCGACGGCACGAACGACGCGCCCGCCCTGGCGCAGGCCGACGTGGGCGTCGCGATGAACTCCGGCACGCAGGCCGCCAAGGAAGCCGGCAACATGGTGGACTTAGATTCCAACCCCACCAAGCTGATCGAGATCGTCGAAATCGGCAAACAGCTTCTGATGACACGCGGCGCATTAACAACGTTCTCCATCGCGAACGACGTCGCCAAGTACTTCGCGATCATCCCTGCGATGTTCGCCACGCTCTACATCACGAGCGGACAAACGCACGGCCCCCTCTGGGCATTAAATTTCATGCACCTGCACTCGCCCTACTCAGCAGTGCTCGCCGCCGTGATCTTCAATGCCCTGGTGATCATCGCCCTGATCCCCGTCGCCCTGCGCGGCGTGCCGTACCGCCCCATGGGCGCCGCCCAGGTGCTGCGGCGTAACCTTGCCGTCTGGGGGCTGGGAGGAATCTTGGTCCCGTTCCCGTTCATCTGGCTGCTCGATCAGATCTTAGTGGCGCTGCACTGCGCGCCGGGGGTGTAGAAGGAGGCCCTCACCCCCCAACCCCCTCTCCCAATTCTGGGAGAGGGGGAGTCGGAGTTTTTGAGTTTAAGATCTTAAAAACAAAATCTCTATCTTAAATCTGGCTCCCATTCTCCCAGAATTGGGATAAGGGGGTGGGGGATGAGGGCCATCCGGCTCTGCAACTCACGAAAGCAAAAACAATGGCAAAGCAAATACTCACATCAATACGCATCACACTCGTTCTCCTGCTCCTCGTCAGCGGGATCTACCCGCTCGTCGTTTGGGGCCTCTCGCAAGCCGCGTTCGCCCACCAAGCGAACGGCAGTCTCGTCCAAGACGCGCAGGGACACACCATCGGCTCCGCGCTTCTCGCACAGGGATTCACCAAGCCTGAGTACTTCCACCCCCGCCCCTCGGCGGCCGGATCCGGATATGACGCCACTGCCAGCAGCGGAACGAACCTGGGACCGACGAGCGATAAGCTCATCAATGGCATTCTCAAGAAGACATCAGACGGCAAGGTTGATCCGTCCAACTTCGACGGCGTGAAGGATCTGGCGGCGGCGTATCGAACGGACAATAATCTTGCGGTGAACGCCGCCGTGCCGGTGGACGCCGTGACGCGCTCGGCGTCGGGACTGGATCCGCACATCAGCGTCGCAAACGCCAATTTGCAGGCGGCGCGCGTGGCGAAGGCGCGCCGTGTGAGCGCCGAGGATGTTACTCGGCTAGTCGCGGCAAATACCGAAGGACGGGATTTGGGATTTCTGGGCGAACCGCGCGTCAACGTACTTCAGCTCAATCTCGCGCTGGACAAACAATTTCACCGAAGCGGCCAGCTTCCGCAGGACAATCCCATAGAACCATGACATACAGCGAAGACAACAAGCGACCGACTCCCGAGGAGCTTCTGGCCCGCCTGAAACGCGATGAGCGTCAGGCGGGCCGGGGGCGTCTCAAATTATTCCTGGGTTTTGCGGCAGGCGTCGGCAAGACGTACGAGATGCTCAATGAGGCAAATCGTCGAAAAAGTGAGCGCGGCCAGGATGTCGTGATCGGCTATGTCGAAACGCACAAGCGCAAAGACACCGAAGCGCAAATCGGCGATTTGGAGATCGTTCCGCGCAGACAAGTCGAATATAAAGGCGCATCGTTTGAGGAGATGGACACCGAGGCGATCATCGCACGCAAGCCTCAGTGGGTGATCGTCGACGAACTCGCGCACACGAACGTCCCCGGCAGCGACCATGCCAAGCGTTACGAAGACGTGATGGACATACTCGCCGCCGGCATCAATGTGCTCTCGGCGATGAATGTACAGCACTTAGAATCGCTCAACGACACCGTGCAGCAAATTACGGGCGTGAAGGTGCGGGAGACTGTTCCGGATTGCGTGCTAGGAGAAGCCGGCGAGATCGTCAGCATCGACATCAGTCCACGCACGCTGATCAATCGTCTAGAGCGCGGCGATGTCTATCCTAAGGAGAAGGTCCCGCAGGCGCTGGCGAACTTCTTCAGCGAGGGCAATTTGGGGGCGCTGCGCGAGATCGCGCTGCGGGAGGTAGCGGGCGAGGTCGATCGATCCGTCCAAATCTACCGCGAGGAGCACGATGTGACCGAGCCGTGGCGGACCCAGGAGAAGATCATGATTTGCATCTCCCCCGACCAGCCGTCCGATCGCCTGCTGCGCCGGGGCTGGCGGATCGCCCGCCGCCTGCGCGCGCAGCTAGTGGCCGTTTATGTCGCTTCGGAGAAAGTGACGCCCAGTCAGCAGCAGATCCTGGACGCTGACCTCGCACTCGCGTCCAGCCTTAACATCCGTATGGAGCAAGTCGCCGGCCGAGACATCGCGCAGGCGCTTGCGAACTACGCCCGCGAGCATCAAGTGACGGAGATTATTATCGGACATTCGGGACGCACGGCGTGGCAGGAGTTTCTGCAAGGCTCGATCATTAACAAACTGATCCGATTGGTGCGCGGGATCGATGTGCTGGTGGTGGCCAATAAGCTATGACGAGATTGAGACCTCCGAGACGATCGCGCCCTCCGGCATCTGGCTGACCTGCTCGAAGATCTGGCCGGTCACGCCGAAATGGACGGAGATATCCTCCGCCTCAATGTTGTCCAGAACATACTGACCGCCAAGAGCCATCGGGACTTTGAAACTAAAGATCTGCCCCGGCTGGAGCGTCATTCCCGCTTTCTGCAGGGCCGCGAACGCCTCCACATCAAACGCTCGCCTCACAAAATCTTTGTCTTCCATCAGCTCCGTCAGATGCTCCATACTGTCCGCCGCCGCAAGAAGATCGCCTGTACTTGTGTCCACCATACAAATGGAGCCATCCACTAAGTCTTGTACGAACGCATTGCCAAGAGCGGTCAGCAAGATCGGCTGCTTAGTCTCGCCGATCAGCCAGCGCCAACTTTCCATCAGGGACTCTCGGTCAAGGTGAGTGAAGTTGACGGTCAGGTCATTCATCGTAATCGCCATAAGATTTCCCATTTCCATCCGGCCATGTGTTCCTAGGGGAAAACATGGCCGGCGAGATATTCCATCAGTTTACCATCCATGGCGTCACGAATTACAACCTTTTGTCTCCTCAGTCGTCACGATGGGCGGGGTATCGGCGAAAGGTGATCGCCATACGGTTCCAGGCGTTGATCTCGACCACGGTCATGGCGAGGTCCACCAGTTCTTTATCGGTAAACTCGGTCTGCGCCGCGTCGAAGACTTCGTCGGGCACGTGTGTCTGCGACACAAGTGTCATGGATTCGGCGAGTTTGAACGCGGCTTGCTCACGCGGGGTGTAAAGATCGGTCTCACTCCAGGCGACCAGACAATCGATGCGCTGCTGGTTTTCGCCGATCTTACGCAACTCCTGCGTGTGCATATCCACGCAAAAGCCGCAGCCGTTGATCTGCGATACGCGCAGCACGACGAGCAGACTCAGCTTTTGCTCGATTGATCCCTTCTCTGAATAGGCATGAAGTCCGTAAAGCGCCTTGACCGCGCCGGGCGCGACCTGTGCATAATCGATTCGTGGCATAGTATTCTCCTTTGAATCACAGATAATAGTTATCCGTGATTTACTGCAAAAAAAATGCTGAACATTAACCTTGGTTCAGCTTCAGGGCTTGTTCGAACCAGCGACGGGTGGCGGCGCGCCGCGTGGCGGGTAGTAAGGTCTGAAGACCTTCGTGGATGTCACCCAGTGTCTGGGCTCTGAGGTGGCGGCGCACCTGCTCCTCCGCCTCCATCATCACGGCATGGATCGCGCACACTGTTGTCGGAGGTCCCTTAGGCTTGCCGGCGTCCAGAATGCAATTGCCGATAATATTTCGGCACTGGAACAACTGCACCGGCCCTTCCACCGCCTCGACGACTTCCAGGAACGTGATCTGTCCGGCAGGCTTCGCCAGTTCATACCCGCCCTTGACGCCAGGAGCCGAACGCACTAAATCCGCCTTTTTGAGGCGCACGAAGATCTTGGCGAGATAAGACGGCGATATGCCCTGATACTCCGCAAGCTCCGCCACTCCGAGGTGACGTCCGGCGGGCGGATCGATCAAGTACAGCAGGCAGTGCAGCGCGTATTCCACACCCACTCCAAACGCGGAGCCCTTTTCCATACTTTGACTTCTCGCCTCTCTCATAATCACAGATAACTATTGTCTGTGATTATACCAAGAGAATCTGCCGCCGTCAACCCCGGCGGCAAACATTCACGATTATTTTCGGGAGAACAGGAGATTGGCGTCCGCGTAGGAGAGAGCGTTTTCCGTGAATCGGGCATACGTCCCCAATTCGCGCAGATCCATTGCGACGGCTCGGGTGAGCGCCATCGCAGCGCGGCAGGGACCGGCGCCGACACTCACGCGCGCCACGCCCAGCGCCTGAAGATCCGACGCCGGCGGACTTCCAGGCAGCGCTAAAATATTCAGAGGCCCGTGAATCTCGCGGGTCAAAACGGAGATCATGGGAATATCCTTGACGAATGGAACGAACACGCAGTCCGCGCCGGCGGCGAGATATCGATTGCCGCGTTCGACAGCGATTTTCAGCTTTTGTTCGTCTGGAATATTCGTCAACGCGAAAGCGTCCGTGCGCGCATTGATCACAAGTGGTACTCCCATGGCCTCGCCGATCGACCGCACGGCTTCGATTTTCTCCGATTGAAAATCGACATCGACCAGCGACGCGCCGTCATCCGCCATATCCTCCAAATTGATCCCGGCGGCGCCTGCGGCCAGGACGCCCCGCACGGTCGTCAGAACTTCCTTGATGGAATTGGCTCCGTAGCCGGCTTCGATGTCGGCGGTGACGGGAACGTGCACGGAGGCGACGATGCGGCGCAGCATGAACAGCATCTCGTCGCGCGGGATGATCTGCCCGTCGGGATAGCCCAGCGTAAATGCAATCCCCGCGCTTGTCGAGGCGATTGCCGGAAATCCCGACTCTTCGAACAGTCGGGCGCTCGCTGCGTCCCAGGCGTTCGGCAATTTCAGGATACTCGGTCCCTGGTGCAGCTGGCGCAGCAAGATTGCCTTCTCTCGCTGTGATAACAACTCCGTCATCTCAGACTCTCCTTATAATTTCTTCTTAGCAAGGGTACGATAAATGAACACCGGAAGGATTCACAGTGATGAACACAATCTTTCATTGGGCGAGCCGACTACAGCGCTTTGTTCGAGAGAAGAACGAAATCGCGCGGCGAGAACGCGGATGGACTCACGGCGGCGGCAGCCTCAGAATTCCTTCGAAAGCACTCGCCAACGCCAGGCAAGAAATGGAAGCGGGCAATTCCCCAGATTGGATATTGATGCTTCGTGGCGTTGGCCTACCTCATGGAGCAAGGATTGATGTGACATTAAGACTCTGGGAAGATAAGCCAGCAGCTTCTATCACGGAATGGTCGCAGCAGTGGACGCGACAGGGTAGGTACGCGATTGAGGCGACGCAAAGCACAAAGGCGCTTACCTCCGCAGATTGCAGTCTATTTCTCGCAGTACTTCACCAGGAAAACTACTCAGACCTTGG
>JAOQAA010000670.1 GCA_025963815.1 Capsulimonas sp. | reverse complement strand
ATATCGAGCGCTAATCCTTCCCCCACCACGCGCGCGCCAATCGAAAGCATGTTGGCATTGTTGTGTTGGCGAACCAAGCGAGCTGAAAATGTGTCGGCGCATACACCGCAGCGTATCCCTTTCACTTTGTTTGCAGCCATCATAATTCCTTGGCCGGTGCCACACAGGATAATTCCAAACTGGCAATCGCCGGAAATGACCAACTGCGCCGCCGCTTCACCATGTTCAGGATAGTCTGTACTCTCTCCCGTTGTTGGTCCGATATCGACTGCGACCCAACCTTGTGCGGAGATATGGCCTGCAATAGCTTGTCTTAGCGGAATGGCGCTATGGTCGCTCGATAAGACGATGCGGTTGTTGACTATCATGAAATTGTCCTGTCAATACAACGTTTCTATGGGTTACACCCCTTTGGGGCCGGGGGCTCTCTGGTCCCTAAGAATTAGGTCGGAGGGGCCAAATACAGGAAGGGCCTATTTCGTCTCATGTCTCCCGCAGCTTTACCACCGTTGCGCCTGCTCCGCCTTCGTCGGCGTTGGCGGTCGTGTATTCGGCGACGAGGGGGTTGTCCTTCAGGAAGTCCTGCACGGCGCGGCGCAGCGCGCCGGTGCCTTTGCCGTGGACGACGCGAGCGTGGGTGAGGCCGGCGGCGTAGGCGTCATCGATGTACTTTTCGACATTGCGCACGGCTTCGTCGGCGCGCTGGCCGAGCAGGGAGATCTGCGATGTGACGCCCATCGTCTTCTGCATGGCGATATTCTGCTGGTCGCCCGCATGGATGTCGAGCAGTTTTGGGCGATCCGGCGGCGCGGCGGCGCTGTGGCGGGCGGCGGGAGTTCGCTCGGGACGGGGAGCGCGGTCCGTTCTTGGCGTCCGCTCTCGCGCGGAGCGTTCGCCCCTGGCGCTGCGTTCCGATGTACCGCTGCGCTCTGGCTGTCCATTACGCGGCGGTTTGGCGGGGGCTTCAGGCGCGGAGGGAGACGTCGCTAGGGAGGGTGGAAGAGGGACCTGGCGTTCGATCTTTACGACGGGCAGTTCGTCCGGCTCGCCGATAAGGCGCAGGGTAGAGGCGGGGACGCTCACGCGCATCGCGCCGACCTGGACAGGCAGGTTGCTGCCCGATTCCCCGGCGCGCTCATCCTCCAGGACTTCTCCCGTCATGCCGAGCGAAGGAATACGCACTTTGTCGCCCTGGCGCAGCAGACGGTTTGGGACGATCTCGATGATCGTTATCATCTGCTCTTCGGTTTGGCGCTCGATGTCGTTTTGAAGATCGTCCGCGATGTTTCGGATCGCCTGTCGCGCCCGCTCGGTCTGCTTGCCCTCGGCGTTCGCGTGGCGCAGCTGGCCGATAATATTATCGACCTTGTCCTGCGCGCGCTTGATCAGGGCGCGTGCTTCCTCGGCGGCCTTCAGACGCGCATCCCGCCGCAGACTTTCGAGGTTCGCGAGTTCTTCTTGATAGCGGCGGCGCAGCATCTGCGATTCGATCCGCGCCCTCTCCGCTTCACGCCCTTCCGCGACGGCCTGGCGGCGTCCTTCTTCTAGTTCGCGGAAAAGATCAGCCGTGCTGTCGGTTCCCGTCAGTTCGGCGCGCGCTTCAGCCAGAACGCTTTCGGGCATCCCCAGCCGTCCCGCGATGGCGAAGGCGTTGGACGATCCCGGCACGCCTTGCAGCAGACGGTACGTCGGGCTGAGGGTCGCTTCGTCGAACTCGACGCTCGCGTTCTGCACGCCGGGCGTCACGAAGGCGTAGCTTTTCAGCTCGCCATAGTGCGTGGTCGCGATGACGCGCGCGCCAGCCTCCCGTAGATGGTCCAGAATGGCGCGCGCCAGCGATGCGCCTTCCCCCGGGTCCGTTCCGGCGCCGACTTCATCCAGCAGCACCAGCGCATTTTTGCGCAGCGTCTTTAGGATCTTCACGATGTTGGAGATGTGGCCGGAAAAAGTGGAGAGGGATTGCTGGAGACTTTGTTCGTCGCCGATGTCCGCGTAGATCTGATAGAAGAGATTCATCTCGGCGTGCGCCGCCGGGACATGCAGGCCACACTGCGCCATCAGGGTCAGCAGGCCCATTGTTTTGAGCGTGACGGTCTTGCCGCCGGTGTTGGGACCGGTGATCAGCAGCAGTTGGTTCTTCTCGCCGCCCAGCTCCACATCAATGGGAACAACAATCGCCGGATCGATCAAGGGGTGTCGCGCTGAAACGAGCCGCGTATAACCGTTGGTGTTCAGAGCAGGCGCCGTCGCGTTCTGGACCATGCCCATTTTGGCGCGGGCGGAGATAAAGTCGATCTGCGCCAGAATTCCGACGCTGACCATCAGCGGCGCCGAAATGCGCCGGACGCTTTCCGTCAGACGCATTAGGATCTTCGCGATCTCCTGCGTCTCCTTGATGTCCAGCTCTTTCAGTTCATTGCCGTAATCCACGACCGACTGCGGCTCCATAAACAGCGTTGCGCCGGAGGCGGAGGTGTCGTGGACGATACCGCCGAAGGCGCCCCGATGATCGGCTTTGACGGGGACGCAGTATCGGTCGCCGCGCTGAACGATGACGGGGTCCTGAAGCATGGCGCGCAGGGGGCCATTGATAATCGCGTTCAGCCGCTCCAGCATCCGCTGGTTCGCCACTTTCCGCCGACTGCGAATACGGGCGAGGTCCGGCGAGGCCGAATCCAGGATCAAGCCGTTGGGGCCGATGCTGGATGTGATTTCCGATTCCAGTGAGGGGAACTGTCCCAAATTCGCGGCGAGCGCCGCCATGATGGGGTAATCCGTAGCGATCTTTTGCAGAAACGCCTTGAGAACGCGGCCCCCGGCCGCCGTCGAATAGATGTCGAGAAGCCCGCGCGGGTCGAGCGACGACCCGATCTCCGCCTGCCGCAGATGGGGCCGAATATCCGTGATCCCGCCGAGAGGCAGGTTCCCCTTGATTTCGATCATCTGCCGGCATTCGGTGGTCTCGTCCAGGCGCGCCTTGACCTGGAGCAGATAGTCCGAAGGCTCCATCGCCTCGGCAAGCTCCCGCCCAAGCGAGCAGGCCGTGAGATCCATCAATTGATGGCGGATCGCGTCAAATTCTAAAACGCGTAATGCATGATTGTCCATAACTACTTCAGTGTACCCGAATGGGGAGCGCGCGAATAATTCGCGCAACCTTTCATTGGTTTTGTCGTCTGACGGGGTAGGGTTGCTAAAGAGGGGGCTCCGGGGAACAATTCCGCGCCTCGCGCCGTTTAAAGATGGGTAACTCAAGGAGTTTTGACATATGCCGATTAACTACCGACGAACATTCAAATCCAGTCTCTGGACATTGATATTGACCGCCACCGCGCTTGCTCCTGTTCTTGCCGCTCCCAGCATCGCGTCGCTGACTTCCACGAAGATCAAAACACTCGCCATGGATACGGAAGTCATTCAGGAGAACCGAGATGAGCTAAAGCGGATCGAAGGCGACTTCGCGCAGGCGTACCGGATTCACAACATCGCGATCTCGTATGCTTATCCCGACAAACTGCACTTCGAGTCCGTGATTTTGAAGGCGCATATCGCCTACACGATCAACGGCAACCAGAAGTTCACGTCGGTCCCGACGTTCCATGTCCACAAAGTCGAGGATGTGACAAATGCGCCGGGGAAGAAGCAATCGCTGCTGGACTGCGGCATGGTTCCTCCGGAATTGCTGTTGGCGTATAATGCGACCTATCTTCGTAAAGAAGGCGCGAACTATGTGTTTCAATTGCTGCCGAAGATCAAGACCGAGCCGATTCGGGATGTCGTCTGGATCGATCCGAAGACGAAGATTACAGTGAAACGCGAGCATTACGACCGCAATGGCCACTTGATCGCCTGGTATCAATATAAAAATCCGCAGCAAATTATTCCCGGAGTGTATATTCCCACCCGCGTGGAAGTGTATAATCCTTATAATAAGCTTGCCGCTGTCACGGCTTATAAGAACATCCGCGTCAACAAGCCGCTGGACATGACGATTTTCAACTTTTGAACGCAGAACAACTTTCTCAAACAAACCCATTGCCGCTCGATTGGAGCACACGCCGCCTGGATAAGGCGGCGTGTGTTTTGCTGTTCGTGCTCACCGCTTTTCGTCTCTGGTACGCCGCCTCGCATCAACTGCTCCAGGATGAGGCGTACTACTGGCAGTGGTCCCGCCACTTGGACTGGGGCTATTACGACAATACGCCGCTGATGGCGGTCGTCATTCGCGTGTTCACCTCGCTGCTTGGTCCGACGGAGCTGGGCGTCCGCGCCGGCGCGATTTTCTGCGCCTTGATCGCCTCCGCTTTCATTTACCTGATCATGCGCCGGCTGACGGACGCACGCGTCGCTTTCGTCGCCTTGGTCATGGCGTCGGTCATTCCGCTGTTCGCCGCCGGCGCGGACATCATGACCCAGGACCCCGTGCAGCTCGCGCTCTGGGCGGCGGCGCTGTATGTCATTCTCCACGCGCTGGACGGTAAGGGATGGCTGTGGATTGTGGGCGGCGTTCTGGCGGGACTGGCGGCGATGGCGAAGCTGAACGCCTTATTGCTGCTGCCGAGCATACTGCTCTATCTGGCGCTCTCAAAAACGCATCGTTACTGGCTGCGCCGCCCGGAGCCGTATGTGGCCGCAGCGATCGCGCTGGCGATCTTCAGTCCGTTCGTCTGGTGGAACCACACCCATCAAAATGCTTTCTGGATGCATATCCACGCGATGGGCACACGCAACTCCGAGCATGACCCGCCATTCAAGTGGTTCTTACGGTTTGCCGGCGATCAGGCTTTGCTGATGTCACCCCTGCTGATGCTGACATTCCTGCGCAGCCTCGGTCAGGATGTTCGAGACGCCCTTGAAGAAAACAACGACGCGTTTCTCTTTTTGTGGGCGCCCAGTGTGGTAGTGTTCGGAGCAACCGCCCTGCTGTCGCTCAAAAGCAAAGTCGAGGGCAACTGGCCGGCGGCGGCGTATGTCACCGGCGCATGTCTGCTGGCGCTGGCGCTCACGAAAATGTGGGATCGCGGCGTGACGGGCCGCCGCTGGGCGATCGCATCCGTCTCGCTGGCGACGGTTCTTTCCATCGGC
>JAOQAA010000658.1 GCA_025963815.1 Capsulimonas sp. | reverse complement strand
TCCAGCACGCCGACAATCGCCCCTCCGGCCAGCGCCAGCGAATAAGGCCATAGAGCCCTATGGTCGCCCACGATAAACTCTGCAGACACGGAAACAAAACAGGCTCCTGCAATCACTCCCCGCAGATTTCTCAATAACTTGGTGCGGATTGAAACAGCCTTATCCAAGCCCGTTAAAAACTCTGCGATTGATTTCTTTCCCAGCTGATACCCTACCCGATTTGCTGGCCCAAATTTCTTCAAGGCCCATGTGACAGCGCCATCCTCCGAGGCTCCGCCTTCGCGCAGCTCCATCACAAGCGCGTAGAGATGCTGACGCAGTTCATCGCGCGTCTCGCCTGCTTCCTCAGCGGACATATAGCGCAGGCTAAGCGAAATATCGTCCAGATACTTATCAATTCGTCGGTCCAAGCCACGCTCCAATATCAATCAGTGATCAGTTTAAGATTATGCCGATACGCGCCCAAGGATTCGATTGGCCGCAGTTCTTATGAAAGCGAACTCAATGGCCTCTAAGATGCAGAGAATCCCAAGACGGTAAATATGATGATGCAGGCACTCGATCCCGATCAGCAATAAGAACGTGAGATAGAGATAGCGCAAAAAGCCAGTCGGATTGAGATATTTTGGATTGATCAAATCCCTCTGCATTGACAAAATGTTTTGTTGCACCCTGGCTGGCGACCTCGGCCGCGTTGCGGTGAGTGTCGTAATTATTTGCCACAGCAGCATCAATGTTAGCGCCGGAATAAGCCATGGTTGAGCCGCCGTTACGACTGGATCTGAGTCGGATGCCATTGGTGTGCGCCAGAAAATAACGAAAAATTTCACATACCGAGACAGCGTCAATGCACAGTACAATTTGACAAAGATGCTGTCTGCCGCCAATTGCCAGGCAAGGCTCCGGCCAACTTTGCTTGAAGAGCCGAAACGCTGGACAGACATTCGTATGGCTTGATCGGCGGAATACCCCCTGTGGACGAGCTCTTCACAGCACGCCCGCAAATGCAGACGCATTTCTTCCAGTGTCTCGTTGACGATCTGGGGATCCGCTCCGTGAAGATAACCCGACACGCGCCCTAAGTATTGCTCGACATGTTGTTCAGCAAGATCTGCTGCATCAATTTGTCTGCCCATGCGGCGCTCCCCCAATGACGCTGTTGACGGCTTCGGAGAACTTCTGCCAGGCGCTCTTTTGCCGCGCCAGCTCTCCCTGCCCTTTTTCAGTCAGCGTGTAGACCTTGCGCGCGGGGCCGCTGAGCTGAAGCTCCCAGGCGCTGGAGATGAAGCCTTCGTTTTCCAGGGCGCGCAGGGCTGGGTAGAGGGCGCCTTCGCCCATCTTTAAGGCGGAGGCGCTGCGACGTTCGATCTCGCGGGCGATGGCGTAGCCGTGCGAGGGGGCGTCGCCGAGCACGGCCAGGATGAGCGTCTGCGTGCTGCCCTTTTTGAGTTCGTGCTGCTCTTTCATGGATGATCCTCACTGCGTATCTCTTAGTTTAATTATACATTAGATACTGATGTATATCAATAATCTCTCAACGTTTGAGAATAATTGGAAAATTGCGGGAACTCATAATTTAATATGTACGTTCGTATTATCACAAGGGCGTTTTTGAAGCGCTGCTGTTTACGATCGAAACACATCAGGAGATTACCATGTCCAATTCCGCAACATTAGAGGCCGCTCCGGCGGCGCAGGCCGCCGTCAGTTCGTTTATGATCTACTCGCCCACGAGAATATTCTTTGGGGCCGATCAGCTCGGTCCGTTCGCAGCGGCGACCGCGAAGGTCGGTAAGAAGGCGTTTCTAGTCACGGGCGGCGGGACAGTCGAACGGCTTGGTTATCTGAAGGAAGTCACCGATGCGCTTGTCGCGGCGGGTGTGGAAATCGTCCATTTCAGCGGTATCGAGCCGAATCCGGAATCGGCGACCATCAATAAGGCAGTGACGAAACTGCGTGAATCGGGCGCGGACTTTGTGGCGGCCCTCGGCGGCGGCTCCGCGATGGACGCCGCGAAGGCAATCGCTACGCTGGCGGCCACGGACGAGACGGATATCTGGCCGTTCGTACTCGGCGAGCCCCGCGCGTTCGAGCTGCAAACCGCCCTCCCGCTGGTTGCGATCCCTACCACTGCGGCGACTGCTTCTGAAGTGACTCCCTTTGCTGTCATCTCGAACCGTGTGGCGCGCGGCAAGTCGTTTTTGATTGGCGAGCACATCAAGCCTCTCGTCGCCTGGCTGAACCCTGCCTACACGGTCGGACTTTCGCCGACCACCACCCAAGACGGCGCAGCGGACATTTTGAGCCATGTCTTTGAGAACTATCTGCTCGGGGGCTCCGGCTCTCATCTGGCAGATCGTTATTCCGAAGGGATCATGGCGACTGTTTTGGAGACGCTGCCGACATTGCTTGCGAACCCGAATGACATTTCGGCGCGCGGCAATCTGCTCTGGGCCTCGACACTGGCGCTGAACGATTACCAATCGGCGGGCCGCCCCGCGACGGATTTTGTGCTCCACTATATCGAACACGCGCTCAGCGCCTTTCAGCCGGATCTGGCGCACGGGCGCGGCCTCGCAACCTTGTACCCCGCCTACTTCCGCTGGCTACTCGCGAAGGGCCGCGCGCAGGATCGCCTTGCGCAGCTTGGCGCGCGTCTCTTCGGACTGACGGGGACCGAGCAGGATCGGGCCGAGGGTTTCATTGCGGAGTTCGAGAATTGGCTCCAGACGAACGGTCTCTGGCAATCACTGGAAGATCTGGGCTTCTCGGAAGCCGAATATCCCGCCATCGCCGCCTACGCCGTGAAGACGTATGGCGACGGCGAGCAGATCAACGCATTGGGCGCGCTGCCGCAGTCGGAGATCGTCGATATCTTCCGGAACACCCAGCGCCAGGGACAAAAATAAGAACGCGGCGATTGCCCTTGACATCGCCCACTGAGACGAGCATACTCAAATCATGCCTAAACCGTCACATCGGGAGAAATTGTTAAGCGAAGGATTACGCGTTCTGCACGAGCGTGGGTTCTCGGGCGCAAGCGTTCGGGATATCACGCTCGCCGCGGGAGCGCCGCTGGGGTCGTTCACGAATCACTTTGTATCGAAAGAAGCGTTCAGCCTGGAAGCCCTGAACCTTTATTTCGGACGCTATCAGCAGGTGATTGGTGAGACGCTTCGGAACGACGCGCTGCCGCCGCTGGCGCGTCTGCGCGCTTACATCGAGACCGTCACCTCCTCCGGCTCCATCGACGATATTAGCTCGTGGAACGGATGCCTGATCGGCAACTTCAGCGCTGAGGCGAGTGAGCACAGCGAGTTGATCCGCCTGAGACTAGCTCAGATTTTGGATGAACTGGAAGCGGGGGTTAGCTATTGCTTGCAAGCGGCAGTCGCCGCCAGCGAGCTGCCCGGGAGTACAGACTGCGATGAAGTTGCGGGCTTCGTGGTCTCTTCGATCCAGGGGGCGATCCTTCTCTCGAAGGCAAAGCACAGCGCGGTCCCCATCGAACGCTTCAAACGGGTTCTCTTCTCGGTGATTCTATAATAAAAAATGGCCGGCGGTGAATACCGTCGGCCATTTTTTCAGGTCGAGATTATCGTGCGTGAATGCCTTCGGCGATCTCCTCAATCAGCTTCTGGCTGAACGCGGGGATATCATCCGGCTTGCGGCTGGTGACGAGGCCTTTGTCGGTGACGACCTGCTCGTCGGACCAATGAGCGCCCGCGTTGGTGAGATCGGTTTCCAGCGACGGCCACGAGGTGACGTTCCGCCCCTCGACGGCGCCCGCCTCAATCAGTGTCCAGGGACCGTGGCAGATGGCGCCGATGGTTTTGCCAGACTCGTCAAAGTCGCGGACAAACTGCACGGCCTCGGAGAGCACGCGCAATTTGTCGGGGTTGAGCACGCCGCCCGGCAGCACGAGCGCATCATAATCCGACGCTTTTGCACTTGAGAGCGGGACATCCACCGGGAACGTCTCGCCCCAATCCTTATCCTTCCACGCTTTTAACTGGCCTTTGGCGGGAGAGACGATAAACGTCTGCGCGCCTGCATCCTCCAGGGCCTGCTTCGGTCCCGTCAATTCCGACTGCTCCACACCGTCCGTCGCCAAGATGGCGACCTTTTTGCCGATCAATTCCTGAGACATGAGTGTTCTCCTTGATTTTCTATTCCCCACCATCGGGGCTTGCTGCTGTCGTCTACTTTGCGTCCATCGGCTCAGGGCCGCGAAACGCGTCGCGCTTCGTTTGCACGGGGAGCTGGACCGGCTTTCCGGTCCGGGCGGATTCGTAGATCGCCGCCATAATCCGATGGTCCTGCAAGCCCTCCTCGCCCGGAGTGAACGGCGTATGGTCGTTGATCACGCATTGCGCCATATGGTCCAGCTCCAGCGCAAACTGGTTCTTCTGGCCTACCTGCGGCGTCTGCCGGAATTCTTTGTCGTCTTCCGCGTAGGAAAGCTCCGGGCGCAATCCTTCATAGGAAAAAGCAGGGTCCAAGCCATACCAGGCTCTCTCTGCGTAAACCCGATAGCGCCGCCCCTCATGAAAGCTGTAGCTTGTCGCGTTATTGGAAAGAACGCCAGTCGGAAAACGCATTTGGAACGTCACGTTATCCTCGACCTCGCGAAAACGCGGATCGCCGGGAGTGTTGAAGATCGTCCCAAAGACCTCAACCGGTTCCTCTCCTGTCAGAAAGCGCGTCGTGTTCAAACAATAGAGGCCGACGTCGGGGAGCGAGCCGCCGCCCGCCAGCGCCTTCTTTAAGCGCCACTGCGACGGATCGCCCTGCGCCTGCCCATTGACGCCTTCGATCAGCTTGACGGCGCCGTACTTCTGAGAGCGAATCAGCTCACGGATGTAGCGGTTATTTGGCTCGTATTGGATCCGATAGGCGATCATCAGCTTGCGATTTGCTTTTTTGCACGCTGCGATCATCTTCTCGCACTCGTCTGGGGAAGTCGCCATCGGCTTTTCGCAGAGAATATGTTTGCCGGCCTCGGCCCCGCGCACTGTGTACTCCATATGCATGGAGTTCGGCAGCACGATATAGATCACCTGAACGTCAGGGTTATCCCGAATGGTGTCGTAATTCTCGTAGCTATAAATTCCGCGCTCCGGGACGCCGTGCTGCCCCGCGACCTCGCGCGCTTTGTCCGGCGAACCGCTCACCACCGCCGTCAGCCGCGCGTACTTGCTCTCCCCAAACGCGGGTATGATCTGCTGAAGCGCTAAATTCCCCAGCCCCACCACCGCAAACCCGACGCGCTTGTCCGGCGGATACGACAGCGGGGCCGGCCCCGGATCGCGCTCCGTCTTCGCCTCCAGCGGCGGCAGTGCAATCGGCTTCCGCGACAGCGCCACATCCCCACTCGCCGCGCCACCGACCGCCTGCGCGTTCACGGCCCGTATACTCTCTCCCAGCAGCGAAGCCGCCATAATTCCCTGCCCCGCCATCGTCACAAACCCGCGCCGCGACATTTCGCCGCGCCATTGATCGTTCATCGCCATGTCTTTCTAGCAAAACTCGTTTGCGGACGCCTTTGCCGCGTCACGTCTCGTGATTACCCACCGGGTTTCATGACTGAAACCCAGCCGGGGCTATGTCAAGACAAACTTGAAGATTCCACTCGAACTGCGCTCTAATACAATCTATTTGGAAACGTTAGGAGAAGAGAGGTATGCTGAAACATCGCCGTCGCACAATCGCCTCGTTGATCTTCTTACTGGTTCTGACCTTGGGCGCATGCGCGAAGTCGGGACACGCCGCGCCGCCGGACGCCCCCTCACGTCTGGGCATCGGGCAGTATAATCCCTTGACCTTAGGAATTAACGGTCCCCATTTTCATCAGGCAAAAAAACTGACTTTATGGTGGAGTGCGTCTGCGGGCGTCGTAAGCTATAACGTCTATCGCGGATCGCGCACTCTGGGAGAAGCTCCGACGCCCATCGCATCCAATTTGACGGCGACCACCTACACGGACACCCGCCTGGGCGACGGAGCCACGTATTACTATCAGGTCACGGCATGCAATTCGGAGGGGGAAAGTTCAAGATCCATGGAGGCGTCTGAAATGACTAAGGCGCCGCCGCAAATCCATAACGAGGCTGCG
>JAOQAA010000603.1 GCA_025963815.1 Capsulimonas sp. | reverse complement strand
ACTTCGGAGATCTTGGCGACAGCGTCAAAATCGAGGCTCAGGCGGCGGCCGGCGATGGTGGGCGGAAGATCGATGTAATGGCGATACCATCCCGCCTGCGTCCTCCGCCAATCGAAGGTCTGTGCGTCCAGCCGCTTCGCATCCTCGACCGTCAGATCGTCGGCGATACCCTTGCTTCGGGCGACTCCCTTGAGATCGTTAAAGCCGTTTTCCCCATGCAGCCAGGCAAAGGCGGGCGTCCAGAAGCTGGGAACAGCGATCATATGCCATCTGTCGTCCGGCTCCGCCACTGAGATTGGCTGATCGCCCGCAGGCAGGTCTTGATCCGGCATGAACAGCCAGCGGCCGTCCAGCGAAAACTCGGCGCGCGGCGCCGTGACGGCGCCGAATACCGCCGGACGGTACGCCGCGCGCTCCTTCGCCCGGCGCGCCTCCTTGTCGTCTGCGGGCGGCGTCCATGCCCAGTCTCCCACGGCTTGGAACGCCGCCAGTTTCTCCCCCGAAAGCGGCTCAACCTTGAGATCCATGTACTCCGCCGGCAGCCATCCGCCGCCGAGCGTCACACCCCCTGCATGCCAGAGTGAGGTATTGTCGAGCACATTGATGCGCGGAAGCATTTCATCGCCGAGATAGATCTGAATGCGATCCCCCACAACGTCGGCGCGCAGGCGATACCATTCCCCCGGATTGACATCGAAATCGAGCGGCGCGTAGCCGAGAAACTTGGCGTTACCGTCCGGCGCATAGCGGGCGAGATAAATTTGCCGATCCTTCCCGCCCCGCAGCGCGAACACATACTGACTGTCCCGGTCCCGGCATCGCAAGCCCGCCCAGATCTGCACTTCCGAAGCCGACTGCGGCGCACGAGCGCGAAAGGACATCGCGTAATCTGAACCGACGCTTACTGGGGACATGACGAACCCGTTTTGGATCACGGCAGAGTCGCTTGCCGCGCCGATCTTCACTCGTCCCACGGGCGACCACTGGCCGGGAAGCGATGCGGGCAAGGTCACAGGCTGGAACGGAGATGGAGATATGAGCGCCGCCCCGGCCGGGGCGGCGCTCATATACGTACAATTGAGGATCGAGAAAATCAGCGCCGATAAAACAAACGCACACTTGCTTTTCATGGGGAGGTACAGAACCCTTTATTTTAACCGAGGATCCGTCGGCCAGAAGATCAGGCCGAATTGATAGATGTTGGGCGACGCCACCAGCGGTCCCAATTGTCCCTGCGTCTGATACTTGGCGTGTCCATCGGCGTAGACGATGTTGGAGCCTTGCACATGCCGCGCCAGCGATGGATCGGGCGCGAGAGGCGGGTTCAACGCATCGACATTATAGTTCGCATTGTAGACGCGGGCGGGATTGTTCCACACAGCGTAAGTCGCATCCGCGAGCATCGCCATCAGACTGCTCTGGCCAATCTGCGCGGCGTTGAATGGAACGACCGGCAACGCTTGTCCATTCACGAAAACACCTTCATTACCGCCGACCGACCAGTTTTCCTGCAATGTCAGCTTCGATCCCCCCGGCAGGATATAGGTTCCCTGAACGCTCTTCACGCCGCTGGGGCAGCTAAAGACTTGCGTACTCTTGATATAAGGATAGATATTGACCTTCCAAAGTCCCCAGGTAGTGCCGCCGGTGGAAACCGTCGCGGTGTTATTACGCGTCAACGGGTAGTTCTCGTCACTGTCTTGCACATATTGCATTACACCTAAACCAATTTGCTTGAGATTGCTGATGCAGGTAATCTGCCGGGCTTTCTCACGAGCCTTGGCAAAGACAGGGAAAAGGATCGCGGCAAGTATTGCGATAATAGCGATCACAACGAGCAGTTCAATAAGGGTGAACCCTTGGTCGACATTGGAGCGATGGGACCGAGACATGAGAATTCTCCTTTTTCGCGCGAATAAAACCAAATTACGAGCTTTGCAGCAATTCCGACTGCTGCTTCCTTGCCGAAACTCGAGCCATGGGCTTCCGCGCTTTCACACGCGGCGGCTGCTCGTTCGTCGCAGGGGCATCGCCGACGTGGTGCGGCGCCGGTTCCGAGGGCGCGGCGCCTGTCGAATCCCCTGCAAAGATCTCCCCAACCGGCGAACGGCGGAACAGCGGGCCTTCCCACTCCCCCCCGGCCATCCATTCGACCGCCATGCGCAGCAGCGGCTCTGGCGGCGCCATCTGCACGGACGTTAGCGGCGGACACAAAAAGCGGGCGATCCCCTCGTCAAAGGCGCAGCAAATAGAGATGTCGCGCCCCACTTGCAGTCCTTCTTCGTACATGGCCCTCATGAGGCCCAGGGCGGCGGGCATCGTGACGCAAAATACGGCGGTCCCGCCAAAGCCTACGCCCCGTGTCAACCGGTCTTTCGCCACGGTGTAGGCCCGCTCAAGCGGGTAGCCGTACGACGGCTCCGGCTCGTTCACCCTCTCGCCGGTAAAACCGCGTTCGGCCAGCCAGAGACTCCACTGGTCCATCCGCTGCTCGATCACAGTGACCAGCGGCTGCGTGTTGAAAGCGGCGACGCGCTTATGTCCGAGATCCGCCAGATGATCGAGCAAACTCGGAATGGCGCCCGGCTGCGCCAGCCCCAAACCGTGAAGTCCGAGCGCCGAGTAATCCGCCAGGATCGCCAATCGCGTACGTGCGGCGCGCAGCTTCGCGGCGAGATCCACCGGCATCGGCTCGGCGGGCGGGACAAGAAAGATACCGTCGAAGCTTTCGATGGCGTCGAGCAGCACGGGGTCATCCCAGTGAAAGAACGTGACCGTTCGGACATGACCGCCATTCGAACGGATGACGATCTCGGCCGCCTGCTCCCACTGAATGACGGTGGAATGCAACGACGGCAGCAGCAGACCGATATGCAGCGGGCGGATATCCGACGGCTCACGCGCCACGCTCAGGCGTCCAGAGATTTCGCGATGCAGCAGTCCCTTCTCGATGAGGCTCAGCGTTGCGAGACGCACCGTCGTCCGGCTGGCGCCAACCTCTTCGGACAGACGCACTTCGGATGGAAACGGCGTCAGCGCATAGTCGCCGCGCAATATTCGAAGTTCCAGAAGTTCCTTGATTTGGTCTACTTTAGCCATGACACAATGCGATATCTGCTATCGGTACCCTAAAAATGAACAGCTCCTGTACAGTATAGCACGTTATGTCTCTCTTGGCTAGAGGTTTTGAAGAAATCGCGGCTACAATAACTTCGCCGTCTCGAAAATAATTTTTATCGAGACGGCGAAGTTCACATAATCTTCATCTCCGCATTGTATACTTTCCTCAGAAACCTATTGAGAATCGTTAGCAGTTTCAAATCATTGGGAGTGTTTTGGATTCTTCCACCCGTAAAATAGTTAAAGTATCGTTTGTTCTCTCCAGAAAGGCCACCATGAACCAGCATGCGATCAAGCGAGGGTTTACTCTCATTGAGCTCCTCGTCGTCATAGCCATCATCGCGATTCTCGCCGCTATCCTCTTCCCGGTCTTCGCCAAGGCGCGCGAAAAAGCGCGCCAGATCAGCTGTCTGTCCAACGAGAAGCAGATCGGGCTCGCGATTTTGCAGTATTCCCAGGACAGCGACGAGCGGATGCCCTGCGGGACACAGATCCCTGTTGGCGGCGACTATACTCTCGACGGGATCGGCTGGGCGGGGCAGGTCTATCCTTACGTGAAGAGCACTGCCGTTTTCAAGTGCCCGGACGATTCGACCTCAGGGTCGAGCGCGGCGCCGATCACCTATCCTATCTCGTATTCGATGAGCCTGCAAGTCACGCGCAGCGGGCTGTCCGATTTTACCAGTGATTCAAAATCTGTCATGCTGTTTGAAACCGTGGGCAGCGCGGCGAATATCCTGGCCGTAGGGGACGGCGTGAACGGCGACAACACATCGCCGGCCGCCGACGGCAACCCCGAAGGCTTCAACGGCGTCGGCCGCTTCGCGACCGGCGTCATGTCTGGCGCAAACCCGTCGGAAGTGGGAAACACAAACCATTTTTACGACACCAAGACCGGACGCCACACAGACGCCTCTAACTTCCTAATGGCCGACGGCCACGCCAAATGGATCCGCCCCACGGCGGTCTCTACCGGCGGAGACGGCTCGAACGGCGACTGCAACACCTTCACCAGCGGAACCTACGCGGGAACCGCCGCGTCCGCCGACTGCTCCGCGCCTGGCCTCGCCGCGACGTTCAGCGTTCACTAAAACCCACTCGCTTCACTCCTCTCGAAGTCCCATCTCCGCGATTGCGGAGATGGGATTTCGGCCATCATGCCTTCGCGTTTAAGATCACCCACCCTCGTGAATACTGGAACCAAGCGCGCCGCGCCGGCGCTTCACAGTTTATCCAAGGAGTTTCCTCTATGACCGAACAGAAGTTGACGCTCGACCCCAAGACCACGGCCCTGGTGCTGATCGACCTGCAAAAGGGG
>JAOQAA010000564.1 GCA_025963815.1 Capsulimonas sp. | reverse complement strand
TGGTCCTCACGCATGGACTTCAGGCGCTCTTCGCTGTCATAGGCCCGGTAAGCCTTGCCGGCGGCGATCAGCTCTTCGGCGTACTGATGGTAGAAATGGAGACGCTCAGACTGAATATACGGCCCATAATCCCCGCCGACTTCCGGCCCTTCGTCCCAGTCCAGCCCATACCAGCGCAGGGCGTCCAGCTGCAAGGCGACACCGCCTTCGACTTCGCGATTCTTATCCGTATCTTCAATCCGCACGATGAACTTGCCGCCCGTGTGCCGGGCGAACAACCAGTCAAACATCGCGGTGCGGATGTTTCCAATATGGGGGATTCCGGTCGGCGACGGCGCGTACCGGACACGTACAGTTGTCATATCTCTCAAATCCTACTTCTTCGGTTCTTCATTCTTCAAAAGCGCGTCAACTTCGGAACGCGTTGGCATCGACAGCTGCGCTCCGGGCTTCGCGACGCTGAGCGCGGCGGCGGCTCCCGCGAACTCGGCGGCTTGCCGTAGATCTTTGCCTTCAGCGAGCGCGACACTCAAAGCGCCCGTAAAGCAATCGCCAGCGCCTGTGGTGTCGACGACCGTTTCCACGCGCCGCCCCAGGATCATGGTTTCGCCTTCGTCGTCGCAAACCAGCGCGCCGGCGGCGCCAAGCGTAATGACAACCCGGCCCACTGCCAGAGCGCGCAGCAGCCGTGCGGCTTCCTGAGGAGACGCGTGAGTGTCGCCGATCAGTAACGCTGCTTCGGTTTCGTTTGGCGTCAAAATATCCACGAGAGCCAGCAGATCGGCGGACAAAGTCTGCGCAGGCGCGGGATTCAAGACTGTGGCGACGCCCGCCCTACGAGCGATCGTCAGCGCCGTCTTCACCGTCTCCAGCGGCGTTTCCAACTGGCAGACAAGGATATCAGCTTCGCGGATCGTCTCCACAGCGGCTTCAACATCCGCCGGAGACAGGTTAGCGTTCGCGCCGGGAGCGACGATGATCGAGTTTTCGCCGCGCGCCGCATCCACACCGATCAGCGCGACGCCCGTCGGCGCAGTCTCGTCTTGAACGACATATGTTGTGTCGACGCCATCGGCCTGAAAGCCGGCGATTGCCTGATCTCCCAGAACGTCCGCCCCGACGCGCGCGACAAATGTGACCTGCGCCCCAAGGCGCGCGGCCGCGACGGCCTGATTTGCTCCCTTGCCGCCGGCGACCATCTCAAATCGATCGCTCAGGACCGTTTCGCCCGGCCCTGGAAGCCGGGCGACACGGGCGACCATATCGATATTGCTGCTTCCAACCACCACGACGCGCGGGCGTGTTCGCCCATCGGCGCGGCTGCTCGTATTCATACTGGGATAGGTTATCATTTTTCGGAAGGCGATGTCAAGCCGCGCCGATGGGACAGGCGGCAATACAATCACTACCTATCTACTTGACAAAGGGATTTCCATGTGTTATCATAGCACGCATAGGAGATTTGAAAATGCCAATCTACGAGCACATTACCGATCTAGTCGGCGGCACGCCGCTAGTGAAGCTGCACCGTCTTACCGAGGGCGCCGGCGCCACCGTTCTGGCGAAGCTGGAGTTCTTCAATCCCGCCTCGTCCGTCAAAGACCGTATCGCCGTGGCGATGCTTGAGGACGCCGAAACGAAAGGCTTGCTGAACAAGGATTCCGTCATCATTGAGCCCACCTCGGGCAACACGGGCATCGGCCTCGCCTTCGCCTGCGCCGCCAAGGGTTACAAGCTGATCCTGACGATGCCGGAAACCATGAGCATGGAGCGGCGTCTGCTACTGCGCGGCTACGGCGCCGAGCTAGTCCTGACGCCTGGACCGGGCGGCATGAAAGCCGCCATCGCCGAGGCCGAGCGCCTCGCCGCCGAAACTCCGAACTCATTCGTTCCACAGCAGTTCAACAATCCGGCGAACCCGGAAATCCACCGCAAGACGACCGCCGAGGAGATCTGGAAAGACACCGACGGCGCTATCGACATTCTGATCGCAGGCGTCGGCACCGGCGGCACGATCACCGGCGTCGCCGAAGTGATTAAGCCGCGCAAGCCGTCGTTCAAGGCAATCGCTGTCGAGCCGACCGCTTCTCCCGTCATCACGCAAACAATTGCCCACCAGCCGCTCACCCCCTCGCCGCATAAGCTTCAGGGGATCGGCGCGGGCTTCATCCCGCAGAACCTGCACATCGACGTCGTGGATGAAGTGATTCAGGTCACCAACGAAGACGCCGTTGAATGGGCGCGCCGCGCCGGCCGCGAAGAAGGCATCCTCGTCGGCATCTCCTCGGGCGCCGCGCTCTACGCCGCCGTCCAGGTCGCAAAGCGGCCGGAGAACGCGGGCAAGACGATCGTGGTCATCATCCCGTCGAACGGCGAGCGGTATCTGTCCACCGTGCTCTTTGCCGACCTGCGGGACGAGCAGTAGAGCGGCCCTCATCCCCCAGCCCCTTCTCCCAATTCTGGGAGAAGGGGAGTCAGAGGTTTATGAGTTAAGATCTTCAGGTTAAAACTCTTAATTCCAACCCTCTCCCAGAATTGGGAGAGGGTGGCCCGAAGGGCCGGGTGAGGGCCTCAGGCCTCCCAAACAAAAAAGCCTGGCGAAACCGCCAGGCTTTTTTTGTCTGATAATAATTGCGTCGCGTCTTATCCTGTAAACAGAACGGAGTCTCGCTGCAAATACCCACGCAATCGCAGAACAGCCTGTGTGTGGAGCTGATAAACCCGCGATTCGGAAACGGTCAGAACCTTGCCGATTTCTTTGAACGTCAATCCTTCGTAGTAATACAACGCAATGACCAGGCGTTCGCGCTCCGGCAGGCGATCGATGCCGACGGTGAGCGTGCTCTTGATCGCGGCGGCTTCGACTTCTGAAACGACATTGGAGTTTTCGTCCTGAAGGACATCGGTGAGATGCAGGCGCTCACCACCGTCGCCGCCTCCGCCGATAAGCATGTCGTCGAGGGAAAGAATGTTTGCGCGGCTGGTGTTGACCAGGATCTTTTGCAGATCGTCCGTGGTCATGCCCATTTCCGTGGCGACTTCCTCTTCGGTTGCCGGCCGGCCCAGGCGGACCTCCATCTGGTAGTACGTGCGCTCCAAAGACTTGACGTTGTCGCGCACCGAGCGCGGAACCCAGTCTTCCTCGCGCAGCATCTCCAGAATGGCGCCGCGGATCAGGGCGATGGCGTAAGTCTCGAACTTGACCTGGCGGCCGGTGTCGAACTGATCGACCGCTTTGATCAGGCCCATGACGCCGGCGCTGACGAGATCGTCGCGCTCCAAGTTGGGCGGGAGGCTGGTCACGACGCGGCCGGCGGTGATTTTCACCAGATACGCGTAATGGTTGATAATCAGGTCTCGGGCCTTCTGGTCTTTGCGCTCTTTGAGCCGACGCCAGAGGTCCGCAATATTAAGGGAGGTCGTCATCTCTCGCTGTCATCCCCCAGAGGTGCTTCAGTACCTGATTCCCGTCGCCCTAGATCGTCCAGAGTCATTTCCGGGGTCACCGCATCAAGGTGAACGCCACGATGATCGTGCCGTTCTTCCGTCCCGGTATGCTGGGGCTGCTGCGTAAGAATATTACGCAGGATCACACCCAGGAAACCGAAGATGACGAATGCGGCGGCCGAACGGATCAAACAAATCCATACATCAGTGCTGTTCGCCAAACTGACCGCCCCGACCAATAAGCCTGCAAGCGCGGCAAGACGCCAAGGCAAGCGTTCCACAAAATGATTCATCGGCAAAATCGGGCTGGACGATCAGCAAAGCGGTGAGTGACTGTCAGGTTAATTGTGCCCAAGTATACCATAACCCCGCCGTCAATGCAAGCAAACAAATGGCCCGTCCGAGACGCGCCAGGCAGCGCCGTATCTTCCTTTCTTTCCATGTTATTGTGGCGATAACGAGAAGCGCGTGACATCCTCAACTCCATCACTGAGACGCTGAAACCCCGTTCCATCCAAACCGATCGAGCACAGGTCGTGCTTGCCGCCGGCGCGCGCGGTCAAATAGTAAACGGTCTTGCTGTCATGCGAGATCACAATATGCTCCGCGTTCCCCTTGACGATCAGGCGCGGCTGGGCGGAAGCATCCACAGCAGCGGCGAACAAGCCAACACATTTGCGAGAAGCGACATCAGGCTGATCCCACAGTTCAAAAACGATCTCGGAGCCATCCGGCGTAAAGACCGGGTTCTCCGGTCCTCCAGTGGCGCTGGCGAGACGGACTGGCGGAGCGCTCTGCGCCGCTTTCCCCTGACTGTCGAACAGGATGATCCCCGAGAACGGTTTTCCACCCGGCACGCCCTTGACGCCGATGGCGGCGACCGCCAGCAAACCTCCCGTGGGGCTCCAGCCAATGGACATCGAATCCGCGGCGATCAGCGGGACATTGGGATTGCCGTCAAGAGTCGCGATCAAGTCGGCATCGGGCTTCGGCAGAACGGCCAGCGTCTGCAAGCCGTCCTTATCCTGGACGGCGGCTAGCCCCTGCTCTTCACGTTTCGATCCCGGACGCCATGCATAATTGGGAACCGTCGTGGGCAGCGTGGAACTCGGCGTTTCCTGACTATCCCCGTCGGACCCGCTGTGGTGGTGGGACGCGTCGGCGTCCATGGGAACAAGCTGTTCGACGGCCTTCGTAGACAAATCCAAACGATAGAGAATGCCGCCCGCCGTATACGCAATCAGCTGGTTATCGCTGGGCGCGAAACTTGGGATATCTTTCGTGCCTGACATCCGCGTGGCCGGCGACGGGTTCTGACCATCCGCATCCATCACAAAGACCTGGCTCTGGCCAAGCTGACGCGGCGAAAGGAACGCGATCTGGTCGCCGTCGGGCGAGTAAACGGGGCTGGCGTCGGGAGAAGGGCCGGAGGTAAGCGCGCGCGCCGCGCCGCCGAGCGTCAACGCCCAGAGATGCGACACGCCGGGCGTATTGCGGTCCGAGGCAAATACGATCTGGCCTGCAGTCGGAATATGGCGCCGCTTTTGCGGGGCGTACAAGAAGAAGTAACAGGCTGCTCCGAAACCGATCAAAAGCAGCGGAAACAGCACCCACGGAGACACAAGTCGGCGGCGGCGATCCGGCAGCAGATTGGATTCATACACCTTACGGCGGACGGGCTCACCGGCGAGATCGACGGCCGGTGGGGTCGCTTCAAGATTGTCCGGGGACGGCGAAGCGTCCTCGGGCGCTGGAAAGTCAGTCATAACGCCTCATTGCTGGAAATATATGTTACACTGATTATACCAGCGATCCCCGCTTTCGTCCCACGCATCACGAGCGAGACGCGCCAGAGGAAATGGTATACTACATCCATATGCACGGACTTCACATTGACGCGAACCTCTTCGGCCGTGACCGCGCTCACAAATTGAGGGCTCGAAATTCCCGTACTTCACGATTTCCACAATCCCTGTCGTCCATTCAAGGTTCCCCGATGATAAATTCGCGCGGCTTCTCGTTTCCCCTGCGCCGCGTTCTCGGATGCTGCGCGCTGATCGCGCTGCTGGGTCCGTCGACGCAAGCGGCGTCTCCGATTCCGCCCAAAGCAAGTCCGGCGGCCATTCCGCCCACAGCGGCTCAAGTGGCTGTTCCGCCCATTGCCCCCTCCGCCGAGACAACCCCGACTCCGCCGCCCGGAGAGGAATCCGCCGAACTGAAACCGGGCGCGGTGATTCCCTTGGAGCCGGCCACCGATCAGCCGCCGGCGGAAACACCTTCCCCCACTCCGCTTCCGATCGGAGGCCGCCTGCTGCTGAGCGGAGCGCTGGATCTGCGCTACCGGACATCCACGCGAGGGCGAACCCATTCGGCCTGGGTCAACGGCGCGGAGGTCGATCTCACCTACCCGCTCGTGTCGCACGGGCGCTCTCTGGGCGCCGTGGTCGTTCAGGGCATGGCGGAAAATCCACCCGACAGCGCCGTGAAGAGCGGCGTCAATTTGGGTGAGGCGTACGTCATTTATCAAATCCCGCTGGGCGCCAGCAGTGACGCCACGGCGTATGTGAAGGCGGGACGCTTCCAAATCCCATTTTCTCTGCTGGCGACTTACGACCCACATCTGCTGCTAATTCAGCCGCTTTATTCTCAATCTTTGGGAATACGCAACGATGTCGGAATACAAGTATCGGGACGCTTCTACGGCATCCTGAACTACGATCTTTCTCTGACCAGCGGATCCAGCTCCACAAGCTTCGATACGCGCGGCAAGAACGTCGTGACATTTCGCCTGGGACGCACGTTTTACACGCGTAACGGCACGGTCAATGTCGGAGGCACGATGCTGACCGGACGACTGCCGATCACGGATATCGATCAGGACCACCCGTTCGCCCTGGAGCTGCCGCCCTCCGGTCGGATCGTCACGGACCGAGGCGCGGGATATGTCACCAAAAGCCGCATCGCGGGCGACGCCACACTCATGTATCGCAATGTTACGGCGCGGGGCGAAATCATTTCGGGCGCCGACAACGACAAGCGCGTGTTAGGCTATTTCCTGGAAGGTACTTATAAATTCAGCGCCCGCACGGCGGTCGCTGTGGAACGCTCGCTCTGGACTTATCCTGAGGGGAGCAGCAGCGCGACGCGCACCGGGATCGGTCTCAATTATACAGCCGGAACCCATCTGACGTTTCGCACGCTGTATGAGGTGCTGACGGACACGCCCCGTGATCGCGCGGAAACGCAGCGCCAGCAATTGACCCTTCAGGCCTTGCTGCGATTTTAACCGCCGTGGACGCCTAAGGAACAGAAGCCCATTCGTTGACACCACAACGGTCGCGGTGTATAATGACGCGGCTTGACAGCCCGGGAACGCCGGAATACCCAGCGTATTTGCCGTTTTCCGGCGAGACTCTTCAATTCTCTTAAGGATTTGGGGACAATTTTCGCAAAAATATCGTAAAGTTATAGCGTACGGACATGCGGCGGTCTCAACGATTTGACTCAGCCGACATTCACACAGAGGGGTGCAATAATAGTTGACTATGGCAAATGACGGAAACGCCAAAGCGATCGAGATACAAAATCTCGTCAAGAAGTACAAAAGCGTGGTTGCCGTCAACGACATCAGTCTTGATGTCTATGAAGGCGAGATCTTTGGATTTCTAGGCCCGAACGGCGCGGGCAAAACCACCACGATCAAGACCCTCCTGGGATTGATCTTCCCGAGCTCTGGAAATGTGCGCGTGCTGGGCAAACCGGCGGGCGACATTGACATCAAGCTCAAAGTCTCTTATCTGCCCGAAAGCCCTTATTTTTACGAGCACATGTCCGCGCGTGAAGTCGTCGGTTTCTACGGAAGCCTGTTCGGCCTGGCCGGCGCGGCGAAGACCAAGCGCGTCGATTACCTGCTGGACCTCGTCGGCCTGCAAAAAGACAGCAGCAAGCCGCTGCGCGCCTTCTCCAAGGGTATGCTTCAGCGCGTCGGCATCGCCCAGGCGCTGATTAACGATCCCAAGCTGCTTTTCTTCGATGAGCCTACGTCCGGTCTCGACCCTGTCGCCCATCGCGATATTCGGGACTTGATCGTCCGGCTCAAGAACGAAGGGCGCACGATCTTCCTTTCCTCACACCAACTGTCCGACGTGGAGCTTGTCTGCGACCGCGTCTCGATTTTGAACCGCGGAAAGATCCGCCGCCTCGGCAGCGTCGGCGAACTGATTGCCGGCGGCAACGTCGAGATCATCGCGGAAAATGTCGTCGCGGATGACGACCAGCTTGGCAAACTCAAAGCGCTGACATCGAATGTCTCCGATGTGAACCACAAGCTGATCATCACCACCAGTGCGTCCAACATAAGCAAGAACAACGTTTTGGACTGGGTCCGGGCCAACAAGGGCGACGTGATCTCCGTCACCGAGACCCGCCGCTCACTGGAAGACATTTTCTATGAGACCGTACGCGAAGGCGATTCCAGCGCAATCGTCAGCGCTTAAAACTATCCCGCAAAGCTGCTTGAGGAAATTCACGCGATTATGAGCACCATTTGGTTGATTGCAAACGGGACCTTCGGCGAAGCCATGCGCCGAAAGATCCTGAACGTATTCCTTTTCGTCGCGCTCGCCATCATCGTGATGACGTTCGCCTTTACCTCGTTCATGCCGCGCCAGGAACTCGTTCTTATCAAGAGTATGGGCCTGGGCGTCATCGGTCTCGCCGGCGTATTCATCAGCGTCATTCTAGGAATCAACTTGATCCCGAATGAGATCGAACGAAGAACGATCTATACGATCCTTTCCAAGCCGGTCCAGCGCTCGGAGTTCGTGCTCGGTAAATTTTTAGGCGGCCTAATGACGGTGTTCTCGAACATCGCGCTGATGGGCTTAGCGTTCCTGCTTCTGATCGTTTACAAAGAGCATGCGATCAACTTGGATGTCCTGAAGGGCATCCTGATGATCTTCTTCCAGTTGATGATCGTTGGCGCGTTGGCTCTGTTCTTCTCCGTTTTCCTTTCGCCCTTTGTCAACTTCTTCCTGACATTCGCCATCTATCTTCTGGGAAGCCTATCGTCGATCACCGAATCGCTCGCCAAGGACCCGGATCACCACAAAAACGCGTTCGTGACCGGCTTCTTCTATCTGGTTCATGTGGTGATTCCGAACTTCGCGAACTACAACATTCAGAACCCGATCATTCACCCGGAAATTCACGTCGGCAAAGAAGGCCTCTATATCGTGCAGCTCATCGTCTATGCGATCCTCTACACGACCATCCTTCTCACGCTGGCGGTCGCGATCTTCGAACGCCGTGAGGTGTAACTATGATGTCTAACTCAAAACGACAGCTTATACTGGTTCTCGCACTGCTGCTGTTCATCCCCATCGGATTCCTTCAGGTCAACATGGACCCGACTCGGCATAAGTACGAACCTGATTATGGCAACGTCAAGAGCGCTGTTGAAAACAAGGGCGGACTGCCGATCGAGATGGCGCTCGGCGCCTTCACGGGCTTCCGCGAGGCTGTGGCGGGCCTGCTATGGGTCCGCACCGACGAGTTCTTCCATAACGGCGATTACGAGGCGATCACGCCGATGATCCGCATCATCACATGGCTTGACCCGCACTTCATCGACGTCTATGAAACCGGCGCGTGGCACATGGACTATAACTTCACGGACGCCGACCAGCGCTCCGACCGTCGTTATATCCCGCTGGCGCTGTCGCTGATGCGCGAAGGCATCAAAAACAACCCGGATCTTCCGGAGCTGTATTCCGATCTCGCCTTCACACACTACTATCGCAAGATCTCAGACTTCAATATGTCTCGTGAGTATTACGAGCGCGGAATGAAGAAGATCATTGAGATCGAGGCTGACGCCAAGGCGAACCCGAACGACGCCAACAAAAAAGCGGCCGCCCAGCAGGCGGCGCTGCAAATCACGACGCTCGGTCACGGTCTGGCGCACACCTATGAAGCGCTCGGCATGCCGGACGAGGCGCTGAAGCAGTGGGAATACTGCTACAAGGCGCACATGGACAACCTGGCGGCGGGATTTGGCGGGCAGTTCGGCGAGTCGTCCAGCGCACAGAACGTGCAGAAGCAAATTCAGGAGATGACGATGCGCCGTAAATGGCGCGCCACGATGACTCAGCCGCCGGTCGATTACAAATTCGACGCGCAGCTGGTTCGCGTGGCTCCGAAGGTCTTCGAGATGCGCGGCAAGCTGAACTCAATCGGCGCGAAGAAATTCGTATTAGAAACCGGCGCGCACGAGTGGGGACTGATCGACGGAACCCGTATTGAAATTCGCTTCCAGGATGCGGATTACAAAACGCCCGAGATCAATAACTTCTCATTGAACTCGCTTTCGCTCAATCCGAACCTGACGATCATGCAGGATTCGGCGTCGGTGCGCGATGGGAAGTTCTCACGCAAGATCGATATGAGCAAGGACCCGGAGATGTATTCCTTCACGGCGCCGAAATACACGGTGACCATGTGGTTCAACCCGTCCAATCACTCGGACACTCCACCGCAGGTTCAGGACCGTATCGGATGGCGCGGCGAAGGCATGACGGACTCGCGTTATTTGGATACATCGGGTATAGTTCCTGGTGACACTAGCGGGCCGCAGCCGGGACTGCGCCTGCTGAAGAAGACCTTCACTCTGACCCACGAAGATGTCATGGGGCAGGGACAGAAAGTCTTCGAGTAGAATATTTCTCCTCGCGCCCAAACCGCGAGGAGAACGATTTGGCCGTGCTAGATGGGGCGGTTCCGGTGCCCTATTCTCCAAACCCGGGTCATGGGAGATTGAATCCCCGCCCTCGGGGCGCTCTTTTACGGTTTTGGCGTTCGTACGCGGTGTTGATGGACGGACCCAGCGCAACGGACAAGCTTCGAACCTCGTCAGGTCGGGAACGAAGCAGCGATAAGGAGTCTTGCCCGTGTGCCGCTGGTGCTCTGACCGGAGCTTGCGGCGTTACGTAACACGTGGAGGAACGACTTCAACGGCGGGTGCACGGCCAAAATAATATGTGCGGCGAAAGCCGCCCGAATGGACCCTTCCGAAATTTCGGAAGGGTCCGTCGCTTTCTCGGGACCCGCCGTATCGGGTATAATCAAGGGCTCATGGCATACGTTTCCCTCTATCGAAAATACCGCCCGCAAAACTTCGAAGACGTCGTGGGGCAGGAACACGTCACCACAACGCTCAAAAACGCCGTAGCGGCGGGACGCGTCGCCAGCGGCTATCTGTTCTGCGGAACGCGCGGCACGGCGAAGACCACCTGCGCCCGTATTCTCGCCAAAGCCCTGAACTGCATCGGCCCCGACGGCCTCAATACCAAGCCCACTCCCGAACCGTGCGGTCAGTGCGGGCCATGCAAATCCATCGCCGCGTCGAACTTCGTGGATGTGCTGGAGATGGACGCCGCCTCGCACGGCAAGGTCGACGACGTCCGCGATCTGGTCGCCAGCATCAAGTTCCCGCCGATGGAAGGCCGCTACAAGGTCTACATCATCGACGAAGCCCATCAGCTGTCGCGCGACGCCATGGACGCCTTCCTCAAAACCCTGGAAGAGCCGCCGGACCGCGTCGTCTTTATTCTGGCGACGACTGAGCTGGAAAAACTGCCGATCACGATTGCTTCGCGCTGCCAGGTCTTCGAGTTCAAGCGTGGCACGATCGCGCAGATTTCCCATAGGCTCACCCAGGTGCTTCAGGAAGAAGGCGTCGCCGCTGAGCCGCAGGCGACCGCCTTGGTGGCGCGCGCCGCCGACGGGTCGTATCGCGACTCGCTCTCGCTGCTGGAGCAAGTGCTCGCTTACAAGCGCGAGAACGTGACAGCGCATGATGTCAGCCTGGTCCTTGGGACAGTGGATGATGACGTGCTGGCGCACACAGTCGGTCTGCTGGCCGCCTCCGACGCCGCCGGCGTGTTTGAGCTCGCCGGGAGCGTGGTGGCGTCCGGCAAGGACATCCGTCAGTTTTTGAAAAGCCTTTCAACCCGGCTGCGCGATATGCTTTATCTGAGTGTCGGCGCCCCTGTGGCGACCGCCGACGGCCTGGACGACAGTGCGACCGTGCGCAGGCAAGCCGCCCTGTTCGCGCCTTCGGATCTGCTGCGCGCACTGGAGATTATCTCCGAAGCCGAGCGCGAATCGCGTTTCAACAACCAGCATCGGCTACTGCTGGAAATGACGCTGCTGCGCCTGGTGCGACTTCCGTCGAGTCCCGCGAACGTCGGCGCCGAGCCCGTCGCCCGCGCTGTCACTGCTCCGATTGCAGCGCCCCGCGCCGCTGCGTCAGCTGCCGAACCAGCGCCGCGCCCGGCGGCTCCGCCCGCCGAGCAAACTCCTCGGAGTACACCGTCCATACCAACAGCGCCGCCCCTCACCCCGGCGCCGCCAGTTCCTGTCGCCTCTGTCGAAGTCGCCCTTGCGCCACCCTCACCGTCCATTGAAAGTGATCTTCTCAGTGACGATCCGATTGACGATGAGCCAGAAGAGATGGATGCGCTTTTGCCGGGCGACG
>JAOQAA010000557.1 GCA_025963815.1 Capsulimonas sp. | reverse complement strand
GATCGAACGACCAATTTCCCGTTGGTGGGCCAGTTCATCGCATGGGCGTACAGAACGTCCCCCTTCTTCATAAACCGGAAGTCGCGGGAAGTATAGCGGCGATTGCTCTCATTGAACCCCTGCGCGCGTATCTCCGCCCCGCCGCCCGCCGGTCCTTCGCCAAAGATATCCCAGGGACGCGTTCCGTAGATCCCCTCCCCGCTGACTTTGATCCATCGGGTAAAGTCCGCCAAAAACGCCAATTCGTCCGAATCCGGCAGTCCGCTTCCGGGCAGCGGAATATTGAGCATCAAATTGCCGTTCTTGCTGACGATATCCACCAGCATATGCGCGACTTGATCGGGCGTCTTGTACGCATGATTTTTGAAAACGCTGATGTCGTAATGCCAGTTGCCGATGCAGGTATCCGTCTGAAACGGCTCCGGCTCGATCCGATTGCTGACGCCGCGCTCCAGGTCCATCACCATGCACTTGCGCTGCTGCTCATTCAGGACTTTGCCGTTCACAACCCCTTCCAGCTTGCCCCGGCTCCGCTGCATACTCGTGTTGTACAAGTGGGCGGCGATGCGCAGGCCGACGTCGCTGATGGGATAAAGGGGCAGAACGGTATCGTCGAAGTACACCTGGTCGGGATGATACTTGTCGATCAGTTCAATGGTGCGCTTGTAGAACTTATCGATATAGGCGGGGCTTGGCAAGTCCCCGCGGCCGTTGTTGTTCCAATCCCACTCCAGACCCATCGGCGAGTGCGCCTGCGCGTAGAGTTCCTGCGGGTCCAGCCCGTCCCACCACTGCCCTTTGCCGTCCGCCTTCGTCAGGTGGCCGTCGTAGGGAACGCCCGCCAGCGGACCGGCTTTGTCGGCGCCCTGCGACGTCTCGTACCAGGACCAGGCGTGCGCGGCGTGCACGCTCACGCCGAAGCGCAGGCCGGCGGCCCGGGCGGCGCGCTCCCAGCCGCCGACCAGATCCTTCTTCGGACCGAGCGCCACGCTGTTCCACGTCTGGTAGCTCGACGCATAGTTGTCGAAGTTATCGTGGTGGTTGGCGAGGCACATAAAGTACTTGGCCCCGGCCGCCTTGTAAAGAGAGATCAGATGCTCCGGGTCCCAGGATTCGGCTTTCCACTCGTGGATCACTTCCTTGAAGCCGGCCTTGGAGGGATGGCCGTAGGTTTCACACTGATACTTGTAGTAGTTACTGCCCTCTTCGTACATACCCCGGGCGTACCAATCTCCCTGCCCCGGCTGGCACTGCGGCCCCCAGTGCGCCCAGATTCCGAACTTCGCGTCGCGGAACCAATCGGGACATCGGTATTGCTCCAGAGATTCCCAGGTCGGCTGGAATTTGCCGGAAGACCGCTCCAAAGGCGGTTTGACGGCGGCCAGAGCGCGCGCGGGATCCCAGAGCGCGAGGCCGGCGGCGGCGCAGGCGCCGGTTTTGATGAAATGGCGACGAGTGAGCGACATAATAGCCCCTTTCCAAACCGACCTGCAATTCGCGGCGCCGCATGTGCGCCGTCGTGCGGACGGATTCGGGATATATGCCACTATTCTACGACAGCATCGGTTTTCTTACTATAGGGAAAACCACTGTGTTTATGGACTTTTCCGTAAAACGTTTAGATTGCAGGAAGAGATTAACCAAACAAAACGAAAAAGCCCTGTGCTTTTACAAGCACAGGGCGATAAAATCCGGCGTCACGTACGACCTACGCGTCGCCGCGCAGCTCGTGAAATTTCTCTAGGAATTTGTCGACTTCGGGGGAAAGCACTTCGTCGCCGTTCCAGGACATTTGGATGGTTTGCAGCTTGCTCTCCACGCCGGGAAGCGTCAGGTCGACGCCGCCGGAGGGGTTGCGGGTCACATGGACATCGCGCACTGGGCGGGGCTTGCTCAGGGTGTAGCCGATCTTGCCGAAGACGCGGCCGAAGGCCCAGCCGAGGCCAATGAGGGCGAGCCCTACGATCAGCAGACCAGATCCGAGACCGATCCCAAGGCGCTGCGAGCGGCGCAGAGCGGCCTCCTCCAGCTCCGCCATCTTGTCGCGCAGCGGCTCGCTGGGCTCGATCTGAAACGAACCGTCGTCGCTGAGGATGAGCGCCCCGTGCTCTTTGGGAGACGAAACGCTTTTGAACTTCATTCGCGCCACTTCGGTCACGTTAGTGATCCCTTTCCTTGTCCGCCGCCTTGCGCACCTCGATCTGCAAGGGGGTGCCTTCGAAGGCGTAGGTCTTGCGGATCTGGTTTTCCAGGTAGCGCTTGTAGGAGAAGTGCATCAGCTCGGGATCGTTCACAAACAGGACGATCTTCGGCGGCTTGACCGTCGGCATCGTGGCGTAGTAGATTTTCAGCTGCTTGCCGTGATCCAGGTACGGATGCGCGTCGGAGGCGTCGCGCAGCAGGCGGTTCAGCTCGCCGGTGGGAATGCGCATCGCGTGGTTTTCGGCGGCGTCCAGCGCCGTCTCCACGGCGGCGATCACGCCCTTGCCGGTGGTGGCGCTGGTGAATGCGAGGGCGGCGTAGGCCATGAAGTTCATGCCGTCGCGCATTTCCTCGCTGAAGATCTTCATCGGGTTCTGGCCTGGCATCTCATCCAGGACATCCTGACGTCCAAGGTCCCACTTGTTGACGACGATGACTGCCGCTCGTCCGCGCTCATGGGCGAAGCCGCCGACGCGCTTGTCGCCGTCCGTCAGGCCATCATTGGAGTCCACGACCAGCATCACGACATCGGCGCGGTCGATCGCGCGAAGAGCGCGCAGCACCGTATAGTACTCAACGCTTCCCTGCACCTTGCCGGCCCGGCGGATACCCGCCGTGTCGATAAAGACCAATTCGCGGCCGTTAAAGTTGAACGTGGTGTCGATAGAATCGCGCGTGGTGCCGGCGACGGGGGAAACGATGACGCGCTCTTCGCCAAGAATGGCGTTCAGCAGCGAAGACTTGCCGACATTCGGGCGGCCGATGATGGCGATTTTGATCCGCTCATCTTCCGGCTCTTTATCCTTGTCCTTGTCTTCTGGCGCGAAGTGGCCGACGATGGCGTCAAGCGCGTCGCCCAGCCCGCGTCCGCTCAGCGCGGAGACGGGGAAGACTTCGCCAAAGCCAAGCTGATAGACTTCCGGAACATTGCGATGCTCTTGATCGCCGTTATCGACTTTGTTCGCAATGACGATCAGCGGCTTGGGCGAGCGCCGCAAGGCATTCGCCAGTTCGATATCGTCCGAGGTGATCCCAACGGTGGTGTCGATGACGAAGACGACGACATCGGCTTCTTCCATCGCGATCTCGGCCTGTCCGCGGATCTGCGCCTTCAGCGGATCCGTTTCGAACATCTGAATGCCGCCGGTGTCGATCAGCGTATACTCGCGTCCGAGCCATTCGCCGTCGGCGTACAAACGGTCGCGGGTGATGCCGGGCGTATCCTCGACAATGGCGATACGCTTACCGACGAGACGATTAAAAAGGGTAGATTTGCCGACGTTCGGACGTCCGACAATAGCGACCAGGGGTCGATCAGAAACGCTCACGTGAAAACTCCTTCGAAGCAGCAGAGGCGACGACAAAACGACGCCGAGCTCCGAAAACTACCCCATAGTTTAGCACATGCTGAAGCGACAAGTCAACGGAGGCGCTGTAAAGCGTCCCCGCAATTACCTACAACTAGCAACAGCGTTAGAAGCATCATTCTTTCGCGTTTCCGTTTTCTCGGATTAGCCGAGCCTTAGTTAAGGAGAAAACAAATACAGCCCAAAGACATTTGCGTCTCTGGGCTGGTTTGTTGCACAATTACTGTTCGCGCGGCGATTAGCCAGGCAGCAGAACGGTGTCCACGACGTGGATGACGCCGTTGGACTGCATCACGTCGGCGATCGTGACGTGGGAGACGTCGCCCTTGGCGTCCTTAACGCTGATACCCTTGCCGGACTTCATCAAGGTGAGCTTGCCGCCCTCGACGGTCTTGAGCATCGTCATGCCATGACCGGCCTTGATCAGGCCCATCAGCTTGGAGGCGCTGTAGGTTCCAGAGACAACATGGTACGTCAGCACGGCGGTCAGCTTGTCTTTATTCTCGGGCTTGAGCAGCGTATCGACCGTGCCGGCGGGCAGCTTGGCGAACGCCTTGTTGGTCGGCGCGAAGACAGTGAACGGCCCTGGGCCGGACAGAGTATCGACCAGGCCGGCGGCCTTCACGGCGGCGACCAGCGTGGTGTGGTCCTTGGAGTTCACGGCGTTCGCGACGATCGTCTTCGTGGGGTACATCGCAGCGCCCCCGACCATCTTGGTCTTGGCGTGCATGGCGCTCATCTTATGCTGAGCGGCGATGCCGGGCACAGTCATGCTCGCCGCAACGGCGCAGGTGGTCAGGGTTAACGTAACGATTTGTCCGAGTTTCATGGTGCGTATCTTTCTAGTGGCTGAGCGACGAACTTCAGCATTTTACGTCTTAGCGCTTTGACGCGATCCTTAACAAAGTTCCGGGATCGGCGTCTGCTACTGATAGTCTACCAAGCAAACAACGCCAATCATTCCCGCTAGGATTGACGCCAGGTTACAAACGCTTATGGCGTGGAAAAAGAGGTCGTGGTACAATGGGAGGAAGAGAGTTCCGGACATGCCCCATACGGGCGGTCCGTATTCAAAACGAGGAAATTTATCGATGCTCCATAACAACATCCGGCGGATCGCCGGCGTTTGCTGCGTGCTGGCCGTAAGCATGGCAATCCCGGCGCAGGCGACGATGAGTCGCACGACGCTGGTGCGTGAGATGGTCAAAGCAATCGGCGACGGGGACGCCGCCGCGATCGAATCCCTGATCAAGCTGGGCGCGGACGCCGACGCTCGTGACTCGCAGGACCGCACGATGCTGATGCTGGCCGAAACACAGAACCAGCCGGCCGCCGTGGACGCCCTCATCAAACATGGCGCCAACGTCAACGCCAAAACCAAGAACGGCGTCACCGTTCTCATGGTGGCGGCGCTGGAAGGCTCTCCGGTGGGGGTCAAGGCGCTTCTGGCGAAGGGCGCTAATATCGAAGCCAAAACCAAGGACGGCAACACACCGTTAATGGCCGCCGCGCACCGTGACCATATTGAAAATGTTCAGGCCCTGATCGACGGCGGCGCGATGGTGAACGTCCGTAACAAGCAGGGGGAAACGCCGCTGATGTGGATGGCCGAGCGCGGCGACTCGGAGGGAACCCTGCTCCTTCTGAAAAACAAAGCCAATCCGAACACACAGGACACCGACGGGGACAGCGCCCTCACCCGCGCCGTGGACTCGGGCAGCGTCGAAACGGTGAAAGTATTGCTGGCCAACGGCGCGGACCCGAACCTGGACCCAGGACTCGCGCATAGCCCGCTCGAGCACGCGCTCATGGCGCACGCCGACACAATCGTGCAGATATTGAAAGACTCGGGGGCGAAGCGGTAAGTGCGTCCCTATTCCCCCGGCGCTTTAGCGCGTCCGCCCAGGGGGCACCCGCCCTTTTTCCAAGCAAGCTGCTTCGCAGGGTAAAAGGGGAGCAAATAATTACAGCCCATTCACTCGTTTCGTAGGCGTGAGAGCTTTGTTATAGAACGACGATATCTTTTTTGTCTCTTGTCGAGCGTGCAAGGACAATAATTATAAGCGCCCCTTTTACCTCTGGGCAAAAGGGGAAAGCGCGCTAAAGCGCCGGGGGAATAGGGACTTGCCCAAACACAAAGAAGCCGTTACCCATCGCTGGGTAACGGCTTCTTTTCCATGGTGCGCCCGGCAGGACTCGAACCTGCGGCCTATTGCTCCGCAAGCAATCGCTCTAATCCACTGAGCTACGAGCGCGCAACGACATGTATTATACCGAGCCGGCGCCCCATTGTCAAGGGGGATCAAGCCGGTGGAGACGAAAAATAAAGAAGCCGTTGTCCATCTCTGGACAACGGCTTCTTTTTAGTGGTGCGCCCGGCGGGGCTCGAACCTGCGGCCTATTGCTCCGCAAGCAATCGCTCTAATCCACTGAGCTACGAGCGCGCAACGAGGTGTATTATACCGACCGAGGAATAGAATGTCAATCTCACGCCGAATTTATTTCCGTGGGGCGCCGCGGCTTGAAATTTGACTAACGATTGGAGCTGTATCAGCAGGCGGAATCAGAAAAAGAATCCTAGGGCGTTGACATCGCCGTATTGGGGCGCCATAATGAAATCATTAATCTCCGACAAAGCAGGTCGGAGACGAGTTTCATCGGATACAGCAAGACGCTGTGATTATAGAGGGATGGCTGATATGCCGACCATGACACCCCGGAAAACCGAACAAGACAATTTCTTCTCCTCGTTCCAGCGCTGGCGCGGAGCCCGCGAAGATTCGCGGCGCGCGGCGATTGAGACGAGCTACCTGCGCTTTGGCGCTCCGGATGAGACCGGGCACATCATGATGCCCCTCTCCGCGATGCACCCCGGCGACTACGGCCACGTGGTCTCGCTGGACGGCGACGCCGCCGTACGCCAGCATCTCCAGGAAATGGGATTCACCGCCGGAACCCAGATTGAGTTTGTTCGCTGCGCCCCGCTGATGGATCCGATCACCGTGCTGATCCGCGGATACCAGCTTTCCCTGCGCCGCCGCGAAGCCGACGCCATCCTGGTTCGCCGCTGCCCACCGGATTTCGAGGGCTGATCGCCCCGAGGTAAGAAATGTCCACCTCTCCCCTGCCGGCGGCTGGCTCCGTTTCTGACGGAGCCGCCGCCGCGCCTTTGTATGCCCTGGTCGGAAATCCGAACTGCGGCAAAACCACCGTCTTCAACGCCCTGACCGGCCTGCGCCAAAAAGTCGGCAACTACCCTGGTGTGACCGTTGAGAAGAAGGAAGGCCGCGTGCGGCTCGCCGACGGCGAGTCCGTCGCGCTGATCGACCTTCCCGGCCTTTACTCCCTTACCCCGCGCTCGCCCGACGAAGCCATCGCCCGCGATGTCCTGCTTGGACACCAAGGAGATGTCGCGCAGCCCGGCGGCGTGATTCATGTGCTGGACGCCGCCAACATCGAGCGCAATCTTTACCTGACTTCGCAATTGCTGGAGCTCGGCCTGCCGATGGTCGTCGTGCTGACCATGACCGATGTCGCCGCCCGAATGCAACACGAGGTCGATCCCGACACGCTCAGCAAGCTGTTTGGCGTCCCGGTGATTCCCGTCCTCGCTTCTGAGAAGCGGGGGCTGGATACGCTGCGCGCCGCCATCGCCGTTCTGGGAAACACGCCGCCGCCTGCCCAGCGCATTTGGACGCTCCCTAAGCCCGTCGAAGACGAGATCGACGAACTTTCGCTGATGCTTCAGGACCAGGCGGGGCTGAAGCCGCGGCAAAGCGCCGTCGAAGCCGTCAGCCTGCTGATGCAGGACACGCCCCGCCCGGAAGAGATCGGACGCTGGCCCAAGCCCATCCTGGAGCATGTCCAGAAAGATAAAGCGAACCTGACGGCTCAGGGCGTCGATTTTTCCAGCACACTGATCGAGTCGCGCTACGAGTGGGTCCGCAAGATCTGCGCGCAGGCCGTCAAGAAGCCCGGCAAGGCCGTCGCCAACCTGACCGACAAGCTCGACAAAGTCCTGACGCATAAGTTCTGGGGCTACGTGATCTTCTTCGGCGTGATGTCCCTGGTGTTCCAGGCGATCTTCAGCTGGGCGTCCCTCCCTATGGACTGGATCGCGATGGGCGTAAGCGCCCTCAGCAATTTCGTCAACACGCATATGGCGGCGGGGCCGCTTCAGGATCTGCTCGTCAACGGCGTTATTGCCGGCGTCGGCACCACGATCACATTCCTGCCGCAGATCTTGCTGCTGTTCTTCTTTATCGCCCTTTTGGAAGACACGGGCTATATGGCCCGCGCGGCGTTTCTCATGGACAAAGTCATGTCCAAGGTCGGGCTGCACGGCAAGTCGTTCATTCCCCTGCTCTCGTCGTTCGCCTGCGCCATCCCGGGCATCATGGCGACGCGCACCATTGATGACCGCAAGTCGCGCCTCGTCACGATCTTAGTGGCGCCCTTGATGTCCTGCTCGGCCCGGATCCCAGTCTACACGCTGATGATCGCCGCGTTCATTCCGAACAAGCGCGTGCTCGGCATATTCACGCTGCCGGGCCTGACGATGATCGCCATGTATTTCCTGGGAATGATCGCGGCGTTCGGCATGGCCTGGCTATTCAAAAAGACGCTCCTGCGCGGCCCGTCGCCGGTCTTCTTCTTAGAGATGCCGCCATACCATACTCCCAGCGCACGCACGGTCATTATGACGATGCTGGAGCGCGCGTATCTGTTCTTGCAGCGCGCCGGCACGGTCATTCTCACAGTCAGCATCGTACTCTGGTTCCTGACCTCCTATCCGAAGGCGCCCGACGCCCCGCCACAGCAGCAGATGGCGCATTCGTACGCTGGCCAGGCTGGCCACTTGATCGAGCCGCTGATCCGCCCGCTGGGCTTCGACTGGCGCATCGGCGTCAGCCTCGTCTCCTCGTTCGTCGCCCGCGAAGTGTTTGTCAGCTCCATGGGCACGATCTACAGTGTCGGCGATAAGAACAGCGATGCGGAGGAGATCTCGGGATCGCTGGAGAAGAAGCTGAAAGCGGATCCCTACTTCTCGCCGCTGATCGCCGTTTGTGTGATGGTGTTTTACGTACTCGCCATGCAGTGCATGTCCACCATCGCCGTTGTGAAGCGCGAGACAAACGGATGGAAATGGCCACTCTTCATGACGGGCTACATGACCGCTTTGGCGTGGCTCACAACCTTTATCGTCTATCAAGTCGGGATGGCCCTGCACTGGGGCCTGCGCTAACGCGTTTGGGAGGTTCGAGATGCATATCGACGCACAAACAATCGGGGCGTTCGCCATCGTCGGCGTCGCCGCCGCGATGGTCGGCAAACGGATTTTGGGACAACTGCTCGCCTTTCGGAATACGCCCGGTGAAAGCGGCGGCGGGTGCCCGGGCTGCGGCGGGTGCGGCAACGCCGCCAGCGTCAAACCCGAGGACCGGAAGCCGCAATTGATCCAGCTGCAAACGCGTCCGCCCGCGCATCTGCGGCGGCCATCCTCACACTCATGACATTCAAATCTCTTGCCTGCGTGGTCATAGGGCTGCTTGTTCTTGCAGGCTGCCATCAGACCGCGCCGCCCGCTCCATCGTCTCCTCCGCCCGGCGCTTTGCCGGCGGGCGGCGTTCATATTCAGCTAAAAATCTCTCCTGAGCCGCCCCGCCAACTGGATACTGCTACGTTCACCGTCATCGCAGGCAATGAGCGCGGCGAGCCGTTTCGGGACGCCACGGTTACCGTGGATTTAACGATGCCGTCCATGGAGATGCCGAAGAACGAAATCGTCTGCAAACAGACCCAGCCCGGCCAGTACTCCGGAACAGGACGGTTCACCATGGCTGGCGACTGGCAGGCGCGCGTCACAGCCCAGGCCGGCAAGCAGAGCGGCGTCCGAAATTTCCCCATCACGGTAAAATAATCCATGAACCCCACGCACACCATTCCCTGGCTCGTCTTCTCCTGGGGCCTGGCCGGCGGCTTCACCCACTGCATCGGCATGTGCGGCGTCTTCGTGGCGTCCTACTCCGGCCTCGCCGCTCAGGGGTCCACTCGCCGGTTCATCCATCCCGAACGCCACGTCTTATTTCACGGCGGGCGTATGGTCTCGCTGGTGATCTTAGGGACGATCGGCGGCCTCGTC
>JAOQAA010000550.1 GCA_025963815.1 Capsulimonas sp. | reverse complement strand
CCAAGTAGTCGGATTCGGGAAGGCGCTGCTCGAACTGCGTGAACATCTCGGCAAATGAGCTGACGGCGATGGCGGTCACGTCCAGCAGGCCGCTGTAGACGCGCTTCATTTGCAGGGTGAGCTGCGTGAACACGCCGAGCATGCCGAAGCCGCTGATGGCGCCGTGGAAGATGTCGGAATTCTCATCGCGCGAGCAGGTCAGTTCCTCGCCGCTGGGCAGCACGATCTGGAAGCTGAGAATGTGGTCGCCGATCGGCCCGACTTTGAAGTTGTTCTTGCCGTGGATATTCATCGAGGCGCAGCCGCCGAGGGTCGGGAACATGGTTCCCGGCACGACGGGCGGCCACCAGCCGTCTTCAATGATGTACTGCCACATCTGCTGGATCGTCACGCCTGGCTCGACGGTAATTCGGCCCGATTGCGGGCCCCATTCCAGGATGCGGTTCATCCGGGTCATCTCCAGCAGGAGACCTTCGCTGTTGAGCGAAGCGTCGCCATAGGAGCGGCCCGCGCCGCGCATGCCGATAGGACGGCCTGACTCGCGCGCGATCTCCAGGATTTGCTGAATCCCACGCGTGTTGACGGGCCGGTAGACATAACTCATGCCCGAGCAGGACATCCCCCAGCCTTCGACACGCTCCAGGCGCTCCAGCGGCAGATCCGCCTCCGGCAAAACCAATTTTGGTAATTCCATCATATGTTCAGGTAACGGAAGATCGGCGACGGGATCGCGCGGATGATTGTCATGATCAGACGCCATTTGCCGGGAACGAAAACTACGTCGACGCCCTGAGCGGCGGCCGCCAGGATCGTGTCCGCCGCTTCATCCACGGAGATCATAAAGGGCATCTTGCCCAGGCCTTGAGTCATCGGCGTCTTGACCGGACCAGGCTTCACCGTCACGACTTTGACGCCATGGCGGGCGATGCGATTGCGCAGCGCCTCTAAGTAGGTGTTGAGAAATGCCTTCGTCGCGCCGTAAACGGGGCTGGTGGTGCGTCCGCGCTCGCCGGCGACGCTGGAGATTCCGACAATCGTGCCGGCTTTCGCCTTGCCGAACCGTGACGCCGCCTCATTGAGCCACGCCACCGCGCCGGTCACGTTGACCTCGATCATCGAGGCGTCTTTTTCCGTGCTGTACTCCTGCGGACCGACTGCGGGCATCAGTCCCGAGGCGTACACGATCAGGTCCAAGCCGCCGAGTTCCTGGGTAATCCGCGCGAACAAAGCCGCGACCTCTTCCGTGTTGGTCACATCGTGGGGATATGCGTAGGCGACATCACTGCCCGCTTCGCCATTCAGAGCGTCGCGCAGCACGTTCAGCTCTGATGCGCGACGCGCGACAAGCGCCGTTTGACAGCCACCCGCCGCCAGACGGCGTGCGATGGCTTCACCGATTCCCGACGAGGCTCCGACAACAATCGCGCGTTTCCAGAGAATCGTGGTCATGAGTTTGTCCGCCTTGCGGCCCAAAGGACGGCGTTGCGCAGGATGCGGCGCACGGACGGATCGAAGTACGTGGGGAATGTCTCATGTCCTGGCCGGAAGTAGAAGACGCGACCCGCGCCTTCGCCCTGATTGTGTCCTTTACCCGAACCGCTGTGGAACTCCGGATCGATCCCCTCGCCGACTGTGACGGTGAAACTTGGGAAATACTCTCCACCCGTCGGGAAGTAGGATTGGAAGATCACCGCTTGCGGCGGCGGGACATCGAACGGAGCGCCGTACATCTCCTCACGCGGCAGCATGAAGTTCTCCACGCCTTCGGCGATGGGATGCTTCGGGGCGCAGACGGTGATTTCTTCCGTATCCGGGTTTTCGTCCTGCTCGCGCCATCCGCCCTTGAGGTGACCGGTGGCGTTCAAAACGCCTTTAAATGTTTTGGAGTAGTGCGCCGAATGCAGGGCGATAAAGCCCGTTCCCGCGTGGACGGCTTTCACAACGCGCTGCGCCAGCTCATCCTGAACTTCCTCGTGGCGCGCATGGCCCCACCAGATGATGACATCGGCGTCGGCAATGGCCTGTTCCGACAAGCCTTGCTCCGGATCGTCGATGTTTGCGGCCACGGCTTCAATCCGTCCCGCTCCGTCTTCGTTCAGAAACGCCGCGATCGCGCCGTTGATGCTTTGCGGATAAACTTCGCGCGGCGCGTGCGCCGGCGCTTCGTCCCACACCAGCACTTTGACCGGAGTTTGCTCAGTCATTAATCGTCTCCTCTGGAGAATTATTCCCCGCCGGCGCCGACGCCGGGCTCGGTCATTTTTCGCGCATCCAGCAGTTCCGCCGCTTGATCGGCTGGCAGGATATTCTCGGACGTTACTAAGTCGCGTACAGTCTTCTTCTCATCCACCGCGCGCTTCGCCAGCTTCGCCGCGCTGTCGTAGCCTATGACCGGCGCCAGCGAGGTCACCATGCTCATGGACCACTCGACCAGCGATTCGGCTCGCTCTTTATTCGCCGTCAGCCCATCAATTGCCTTCGTCGTGAAAACATTGACCGAGTTCGACAGGAACGTCAGCGATTCCAGCACATTGCGCGCCATCACAGGCAGCATCACGTTCAAGTCCAAGTTGCCGTGGGTGTTCGCGATCGTCACGACATTCGCGTTGCCGATGACCTGGGCGCACACCATCATGAGCTGCTCGCAGATGACGGGATTGACCTTGCCGGGCATGATCGAGGAGCCGGGCTGCACGGGCGGCAGTGAAATCTCACCGAGGCCACAGCGCGGTCCGGAGGAGAGCCAGCGGACATCGTTCGCGACCTTCAGCAAAGAACTCGCCACTGTGGACAGTTGGTTCGCCAGCTCCACGGCGGCGTCCTGGCTGCCCTGAGCTTCAAAATGGTTCTCTGCCTCGACAAACGGCAAGCCGAAGCGCTCCGCAAGCCGCTCCGAAACACCCGCGCCGAAGCCCACGGGAGAGTTGATCCCCGTACCGACGGCGGTGCCGCCGATCGCAAGCTCCATGAGACGCGGCTCTACCGATGCGAGACGCGCGATGGACAATTCGACCTGACGCGCCCATCCCGAGGCTTCCTGGCCGAGACGAATGGGCGTCGCGTCCATCAAATGCGTGCGGCCGATCTTGACGATATCGTCCCACTCCGCAGCCTTCTTGCTGAGGGCCGCGTGCAGGGTCCGCAGGGCCGGGAGAAGATTGTTCTCCAGCTCCAGCGCGGCGGCCACATGGATGGCCGTCGGGATTACGTCGTTGGACGACTGGCTCTTGTTGACATGGTCATTGGGATGCACGGGTGTCTTAGAGCCGATCACGCCGCCCATAATCTCGATGGAGCGGTTCGAAAGCACTTCGTTGACGTTCATGTTCGTCGAGGTGCCCGAACCCGTCTGGTAGATATCGACGACGAAATGATCATCCCAGCGGCCTTCGATGACTTCATCGGCGGCCTGGTAGATCGCCTTCGCGATGGTCTCGTCCAGCAGACCCTCAGCCACGTTCGTCTCGGCGCAGGCGCGCTTGATCGCGCCAAGCGCCAGGATGAACGGACGGGAGAAGCGAACGCCCGAAACCGGGAAGTTGTCGACGGCGCGCGCGGTCTGAGCGCCGTAATAAGCCGTGACAGGTACGGCGAACTCACCCATGGAGTCCTTTTCGATACGTGTTTGCGTCA
>JAOQAA010000499.1 GCA_025963815.1 Capsulimonas sp. | reverse complement strand
GCGCCATTGTGGAGCATGCATTGGCGCCCGCATTGGAAACGGCGGGACTGCCGGCGGGCGCGGCGACCCTGGTGGACAGTGCGGACCGCGCGGCGGGGTGGGCGATGTTCTCCGACTCCCGTCTCGCCCTCGCCGTCGCGCGCGGATCTGGCCGGGCGGTGGAGCAATTGGGAAGCGTCGCGCGTCAGTCGGGAGTCCCCGTCAGCCTGCACGGGACCGGCGGCGCCTGGATCGTCGCGGACGCCTCCGCCGATCCGCATCGTCTGGAGCGCGCCGTTTTCCACTCCCTCGATCGAAAGGTCTGCAACACCCTCAACACGATCTGTCTTCCCCAGGATCGTCCCGAGCTTGCCGATGCGTTCCTGCGCGGGATCACCGCCGCCGGGGAGCGCCTGGGACACGGTTTCAAACTGCACATCGTCCGGGGCGACGAACGTGTTGTCCCCGCTGATTTCTTCACGACTGTCACCCACGTGCGTCGCGCCGAGGGCGATGTGACCGAGCCGATTGCCGAGCTGCTGGACATTGATGCATTAGCCCATGAATGGGAATGGGAGCAGACGCCTGAAGTGACGGTGAAATTGGTGGCGACGACCGACGAAGCCGTGGCTCTCTTCAACAAATACAGCCCGCAGTTTGTCGCCAGTCTCATCACGTCGGCCGAAGAGCTTGCCGAGCGCTTTTATCGATTGGTCAACGCGCCGTTCGTCGGCGACGGCTTCACGCGCTGGGTGGACGGCCAGTACACGCTGGGACGCCCCGAGCTCGGTCTGTCCAACTGGCAGACCGGCCGCCTCTTCGCTCGCGGCGCCATTTTGAGCGGCGACGGTGTTTTCACCGTCCGCACCCGTGTTCGGCAAACCGATCCCGAGATTGGCCGTTAATTAGGAGAGTGTGAACATTGATTCCAAAGACTTCAGCGCTCTACGCCCTGATAGTGATGGGCGCGCTGGCGTGCGTGTCCGCGGCGCCGGCGAAGCCGCAGACGGTGCATCCCGGCGATGTTTGGCCTGACGACAAAGGCAATCATATCCAGGCGCACGGCGGCGGCATACTCAAGCAGGGCAAAACCTATTACTGGTTCGGCGAATACCGCGCGCAGGACAACGAGCCCAGTCTTCGCTACGTCGGCTGTTATTCGTCTCAGGATCTGGTCTATTGGAAGTTTCACGCCCCGGCGCTGAAGATGGCGGCTCCCGAGAACTTGGGGGAGCGCTGGGTGCTGGAGCGTCCCAAGGTCTTCTACAACGCCAAGACCAAGCTATATGTGATGTATTTCCATCTGGACAGCAGTGACTATAGCCTGGCGCGTGTGGGCATCGCGACCTCGAAGCACGTAGATCGGGATTACACATATCTCAAAAGCTTCCGGCCGCTCGGCCAGATTAGCCGTGACATCGGCCAGTTTGTCGACGACGACGGCTCGGCCTATCTGATCTTCGAGGACCGCCCCAACGGCTTTCACATCGCGAAGCTTTCGGACGATTATCTGAACGTGGAAAAAGAGGTATGCCTGATCCCCATGCACATGGAGGGCGGCGCAGTGGTCCATTATCAGGGCCTCTACTACGCCATCGGCTCGGCGCTCACGGGCTGGAATCCCAACCCGAACAAGTATGCGACTGCGACATCGCTTTCCGGACCATGGTCGGAGTTCAAGGACATCGCGCCTCCCGAAGTGAACACCTACGGATCGCAGTCGACGATGATGCTGAAAGTGGTCGGCTCCAAATCCACAACGGTGATCTTCATGGGCGACATCTGGAAGCCGAAGACACAATGGGATTCGCGTTATCTGTGGATGCCGCTGGAAATTGGGGACGGCAAGCTCACCCTTCCCGCGCCGAAGGCGTGGACGCTGGATGTGAAGACGGGTGAAGCGCAGATCTTACCATAGTATGGTGGCCAGACGATTTTATCGTCTGGCCATTCTTCTGTCGTAAGGTCAATTGAGCGGTTACGCCGCCATCCGCTCCGCCTGCTCCCAATCGGTCGCGATGCAGTTGCGTCCCCGCGCTTTCGCCACGGAAACGGCGCGCTCGGCCTGAGCGGCGAGGGCGGAGGCGGATTGGCCGACATCCAGTGTGGCGACGCCGGCGCTGACGACGACGCCGCGCTTTTGCCAGCGGCCGCCGGCGACGATCTCGCGGAACCGCTCGGCGGCGGCTTCGGCCTGGGCGCGCGTGGCTTCCGGAAGGATGATCGCGAACTGCTGGCCCCCGTAGCGGGTCACGCAGTCACAGGCGCGGGCTGCGCGCTTCAGCAGCGCGGACGTCATCTTCAAAACGTCGTCGCCAGCCGTCACGCCGAAGGTATCGTTGTAGTCGCGGAAGTGGTCGATGTCCAGAACCACCACGGACAGCGGCGCTTCATAGCGCGACGCTCGCCAGCACTCCTCGGTCAGCTTGACATGGAAGGCGCGATGGTTGGGCAGGCCCGTCAGTCCATCAACGGCGGCGGACGCCTCCGCGCGCTCGCCCAGCGTCTCGATCGTTTTGGCCTGCGCCTCCAGCTTCGCCTGCGCTTCGCGCAACTGCTCCTCGACCTTGCGCCGTGCGGCCGCCTGGACTTCCGCCTCGCGCTTTGCCCCGGCAATGAGTTCCGGCTGGCCGCTGCGGCCGAACGCCAGGATCACCACGGCGGCAAAGAGCACGGCGATCAAACCCCAGCTGATCAGAAGCCCGGTCAGACCGACGCTTTGCGTCATTGTCTCCAGCACATACCGCAGCCTGCCCGCCGCGTCTGCTGTCGGACGCGGGGCAATCAAATGCGCCAGTTCAATCAGCGCCGCGGCGCTTGACGCTCCGATTCCTATTTTTCGCACTCGTATGGAGGCGTTGTTCATCTTTCTCACCTATCGTTCATCGTCTCCCAAAACGCGGTATTGCGTGCGGGCGCGATGATGATCACAAGGGATTCTTCGGCAGGGTTAGTGAAGATTTACAGGGTAAACAGGCGTGGGAAGCCGCCGAACCGCCATTTCCAGTACATCTGCGAGGACTGGAAGCACGATCCGGCGTGGGATTTGGGAGGGGGGCACAGGATTGAGCTGGGGTAGGTCAGCCTCTACACAGTTTGCTCTTCTTTTGGGGGTTCCCACAGTTCGATCCGATTGCCTTCGGGATCAGTGATCCAGGCGAAGCGGCCATATTCGGAATCGTCGCGCTTCGGATCGATCTCGACACCCTCTGCCGTGAGCGCTTCCAGGAGAGCGTCGAGGTCATCCACTCGGTAATTGACCATGAACGCAGCTTTTGTTGGTTCGAAATAGTCTGTGTCCTCGGGAAACGGCGCCCAAACGGTGACGCCTTCCTCGGTCGAAGGCTCCGCGCCACGCCATTTGAACATCACTTCGCCGTGCTCGCCCAGTGGAATGCCGAGATGGCTTGCGTACCAATCGGTCAACACTTTGGGATCCTTCGACTTGAAGAAAATTCCGCCGATACCAGTGACACGTTTCATCGCTTCAACTCCTAGCCCGGATTATGCACAAATAGATTAAAGCGGGCGCACTCCGTTGAATTGTGCTGTAACCACATACCAAAGCCAAAGGAGACGCCTGTTTGGCCAAAGATACACCACGGAGTCTCGACTTTCCTGCTCTTGCCGGCAAGGAAATCATCCCCGCTTCGACTGCATGACCTGCGCAATCGCTCGTTGCGTCTTCGCCTCCTAAGGGGTGGCGATCGAGTGATTGAACTGAATACTTAAGAGTGCAGTAACTGGGTCAAGGAAACATAAATCTTCGTGAATGATTTTGGCTAGGCGCGGTGCGCCAGCTCCCCCCGGCACAGTCGGGTGTAGGACGCTTCCGAATGCGGGGGAAACGCCGATTCGTCGTCCCAATCGAGCTCGCGGCTGTCCCACCGATGTTCGAGCCACAACCGCCGGGCGACTGCGGCGCGGTGCCCATGACGCGAATCCCGGCAGCCGCACAGCAGGATCATGGGGCCGGCGATCTGGCGCAGAAACTCCACTCCCAGATGATAGTCGATGATGGATCTCGCGCCGGCCGCCGCGCCGCAGCCATCGTGATCGGCCAGAGCGATGCAGCGGACATACCGGTCTCCCAAAAGCTCCCGCAGCGCCGAGCCGCGCCAGCGCGGCTCGGCCGCCATTAGCGCACTATAGCGGATATCCACCACCGTCGCGTCCAAACGCTCCGCGATCCGCCGCAAATCCTCGGGAGCGCGCCCAGGATAGCCGCAATGATAAAGCTCGCCCATAATCGTCCTCCCGTGATCATTAATTTTCTTTAAGAACATATGTTCGGTATTGTTAAGCGAAGAAAGCCCCTAATCTAGATTGAAATGATACCATTTTGCGGCGATTATGTCAAGAGATATTTTGAGAAATAGTATAGTTTTGTTTCAATAATATCGCTGCTGATACTATTTCCGCGCATTGCAATCCATCTTTCTGACTGTCTGCTTGTTTGAACTTGTAATTAAATGGCTAATATCTTCTGTGTTTTGCCGTTTCTTCTAGTATAATACTGTGATCAATACTAGAACTTTGACTCGATTTTCGACATCATAATATCTATTGGAGCAATGTACATAAGGACATGAGGAGCTCTCATCCATGCATAGCGGCAGTTTCTATCGCTCATTAGTGAGCGCGACATTGATGACGGTCATTCTGACCGGAGGAGCGGTTTTCGCCGAGCCGAGCAGCTCAGCGAAGTCCGGAGTTCACGTCGCCAAAACCAAGGAAATCGCAGATCTCTTTCAGCAGGGCCTCAAGCTTGAGGACGCGGGCGATTATGTGGGCGCGGAAAAAGTATTTCTCGACGGCCTGGAAAAATCGAAAATCGCGAAGGACGACGCCAATACCGCCGCCTTTCTCGATCAGCTCGGCTTTGTCTGCTATAAGACATCTCGCTGGGCGCAGGCTGTTTACTACGACACGCTGAACTTAAGTTTTTCTGAGAAGAGTGGCGACGACACCGCGATCGCCCGCAGCCTGAGCGCTCTCGCGAATGCGACCCTCAAACAGGGCCAGGCTCCTCGCGCCATTACCCTTCAGATACGGGCGCTGGAGCTGCGCAAGAAGCTGGGCGAGCCGCATGCGATCGCCGTCACGCAGGCTGATCTGGGAACGGCCTACGCTGTCTCCGGCGACTACGCCAAAGCCGTAGACGTCTACTCGGATGCATTCATCGCCTTCGACAAAGAGGGAAACAAAGAGTATTCCGCGTATACCGCCAGCAATCTCGGTCGCGCCTTCACACGTTTGAAGGAGTACGACAAGGCTTTGGACAGCTTCAACCGCGCCGGCGCGCTCTACGCGCAGCTGGGCGACAAAGTCGCGCAGTCCCAGACTCAGAAAGATATTGGCGTCGTCTACGAGCGTTCCGGACGGATGGCGGACGCCAAAGCGGCTTACGCCGAAGCGGACCGCATCATCGCTTCCGCTCCTTAATAGCACTGATTTGGGATTCCCGCGCATCGATTTACGGCCGCCCCCGGGGCGGCCGTTTTATTTGTCTTCTTGTGTTTTCAGACGCCGGCTTTGTTCCCAGCGTTTCGCCCGACAAAGCCTTCCCCCCACTCTCGCATCTGGCAAAGGATCGATTCCAGTGTCTGTCCGTATTCCGTTAACGAGTACTCGACCTTAGGCGGGATTTGCCGGTAGATCTCGCGATGCACGACGCCGTCTTCCTCCAGCTCGCGCAGCTGCAATGTCAGCATCCGCTGGGTGACACCCGGCAGCATCCGCTGCAACTCCCCAAATCTCTTTGCGCCGCCCAGCAGGTGAAACAAGATCACCGACTTCCATTTGCCGCCGATCACATCCAGAGTCGCTTCCACCGAACACCCATACGAACAGTCAAATCGTTTCGCGCGCATCTCTCTTTACTCCATTAGTTCCTTTTTTGTGAGTATAACACAAATATGTGCGTACTTGCGCTGAACGCTTGTGTTTGTCATAATCAAGCTCATCAGTGGATGAGGAGAACAACCATGAAACGTTATGAACTGCGAAATGGATCGGGCCTGGAGGCGCTGACGCTTACGGAGCGCGAGACGCCGCAGGCTGGATATGGACAGGTACTTGTGAAGATGCGCGCCGCGTCCCTCAACTACCGGGACTTAATGGTGGCCGAGGGCAGCTATGGCCCGGGAACGGAGGAGGGCTTGGTTCCCCTTTCCGATGGAGCTGGAGAGGTGACTGCAGTCGGCGAGGGCGTGACGCGGGTGAAGGCCGGCGACCGTGTCGCGGGAATCTTCATGCAGAAGTACCTCGATGGCGAGTTGACTCGCGAGAAATCCGTGTCCGCGCTGGGCGGCGCCATCCCCGGCGTTCTCTCCGAATATGTCGTATTTCACGAAGACGGAGTCGTCAAGTTTCCGGATTATCTGTCGTACGAAGAAGCGGCGACGCTTCCCTGCGCCGCCGTCACGGCGTGGCAGGCGCTGGTCCATGTGGGCGGGATCAAGGCGGGAGACACCATCCTCTTGCAGGGAACCGGCGGCGTTTCACTGTTCGCGCTGCAGTTCGCCAAGATAGCGGGCGCCCGTGTGATCATCACGTCGAGCAGCGATGAAAAACTGGAGCGCGCCAAAGCTCTGGGCGCGGATCTGACGATCAACTACCAGAGCGAGCCGAAATGGGGCAAGCAGGTTCTGGCGCTGACGGATGGTTATGGGGTGGATAATATCGTCGAAGTCGGCGGCGCGGGCACGCTCAATCAGTCCCTGACCGCGGTCCGGTACAACGGCGTGATTACTCTCGTGGGCGTGCTGACCGGAGCGGCGGGCGAGATCAAAACCGGCATGATGCTAGGGAAGAATATCCGAGTGCAGGGCATCTATGTCGGCTCAAGAACGATGTTCGAATCCATGAACGCCGCCTTGCTTCAGCATCAGTCTCATCCTATCGTCGATAAAATTTTCGGATTTTATGAAGCTTCTGAAGCGTATGCGTATCTTAAGACAGCGAGACACTTCGGTAAAGTCGTCATTCGTATTGGCGATTGAGCCGAATGTGGCTTGCGGGCAAAACATGTTTGGATCTTTTAATTGTGATTTAGCATGCAGACATATGCTAATTTAGAATTCAAAAATCTCGATTTTTTTGCCCGGCGCATGCTCGTCACTCCCACGTGGCCTGCGATGGCGGAATAGGCCGCCCGACAGAACAACCAACGAGGAAAGAAAACATGACCGATCGTAAGAAGATCGCCCTTTGGGGCGCCACGGCTCTCACCGCCGGCCTGCTGTTTCTCAGCGCCCCGGTTTCGCGCGCCGAAGACCCGGCGCCGCCCACGCCTCCGGCCGCTCCGGCAATTCCCGCCGATCCCGCGCCGACGCCGCCGCTGACGCCCGCGCCGCCGTCGACGCCGCCCACGACGCCGCCGGCGGTCCCCACGCCTCCGGCTCCTCCCGCAATTCCGCCGAAGGACCCGGCTCCGGTGAAGCCGATTGACCCGGCCGCTCCCGTGATCCCGGCCACTCCGGTGACGCCTGCCCAGCCGGCTCCGCCGGCGACGTTGACGCCGGGCGTTTCGTAGCGGATCTCCATCACAGTCAATGACCTTCGCCGTGCGAAGGCGGAAATAACGGCGGCCCCGCGTGCATTGCACGCGGGGCCGCTTTTTGCCCTCACCCTCGTTCCCTCTCCCGGAGGAGAGGGATGTCCAATGGTCGAAGCCAAAACGTGGTTCTCGAAAGCTTACCTCATATATCGCACGCCAGAAGTAATGAACGCATTCAACACATCATGTCCCCCAGAATTGGGTCGGAGGAGCCTAAACTCAAATGTGAAGCAACGTTCGGCTTACAACAGTTGGACATCCCTCTCCTCCGGGAGAGGGAACGAGGGTGAGGGCCCTACGCCGCGCGCAGCACGTACAAAATCCCGTTGGTGGCGGTGCAGGCGAGGGTGTCGCCGTAGAGGGCGAGGCCGGCGGAGGCGATGCGGGCTCCGGGTGTGGTTTCGTAGGAACGATGGACGATGTAGTCGGTATCGAGGGTGTAAAGACTGCCGTCGTCGGAGCCGGCGTATACGGTGGAGCCACTGCATACGGGGGCCGTGCGCAAGGGAGCGGCGCTGACGCGCCGGGAGCGGATCAAATTGCCGGTGTCGGCGGCGATCATGTGCAGGAAGCCGTCGTTACCGGCGACGAACAGCAGGCCATCGGGCGACAGCGCCGGGGAAGCCGTGACGCCCTTAGGAGTGACCAGGGTGCGCCATCGGATGGCGCCCGTGGCGGCGTCGAAGGCGTAGACCGTTCCGGTCATGGTCGCGGCGTACACGGAGCCCTCATGAAAGATCGGCGCGGCGTTGAACGGGCCATCGGCGGCGGTGCGCCATGTTTCGGTCAGATGGTCCAGGTCGAAGGCGTAAACATGGGAGTCGTCGCAGGCGGCGAACGCGGCGCTGTTTTCAACGGCCGGAGCAGTGTCCAGGCGTCCTCCGAGCTGGAAGACGTGTCGGATCGCCCCATCCGTCCGGTCCAGGACGTACAGAGAATCGTCGGCGGGGACAAGGACGGCCCCTGGAGTGGCTAGCACGCCGCCATAAACGGCGCCCGGAACGCGGCTATTCCAGCGGAGCGCTCCGCGGATGGCGTCAATCGCCGTGACGGTTCCTCCGAGAGTGGCCGCGTAGAGCATGCCGTCCGTCGGATCGATGGACATCGCGCCCCGGTCGGGGTACAAGCCGCGCGCGTCGGACAGTTCGTGCTCCCAAAGGGCGGCGCCCGTCGCAAGCTCAAAGGATTGAATGAACGCGCGCCCGGCCGTCGAATCAATCGCCGCGGCGATCACCATGCCGAACGCCAGCAGTGGCGCGCTCCATTCCAGCGCTTCAGCGGCATTGGTGACCGGGAACGAAGGGGACGACCAGCGGCGCGCCAGCTGAATGCCCAGTGGCAAAGGATCGCCGCCGTCGCGCGCCGGCCGGCCGCCGGGGCTTGTGGTCCAGTCGCGTTCTCGTCTTAAGATGTGCGAAGCGTTGACGCGGCAGGTGTGCGCGATCCAGGTATTCGGCGCGCCGCAGACGGGACACAGCCGGATCCGTTCGCCGCAGCGGCGGCACTCGCGCGTGCCTTCGGGCAGCGCCGCGCCGCAGTTCGGGCAGGACGCCACTGGCGGCACGATGCTCAAATCGATCGCCACGTCCGGCGGCAGCGAGGCCGCGTCCTGCGCCCCCACCGCCAGATACTGCGCATGCAGCGCCGCCTTGATCGGGGCCAGCGAGCTGTCTCTGGCTCGCTCGGGTCGGAGTTCCGCCACCAGCGTCTGCACGGACAGCGGCGCCAGCGCAAACTCCTGCGGATAGATTTCGACCCACGGCGCCGGCGACCGCACGCCGACATGCAGCACCGCATGGGCGTCGTCATTGCGCACCGTCGCCGTGCGCCGCGTCGCCGCGCCGTCGCCGGGGAGTTCCTGAGAGAAATCGAAGGTAGTGAGGTCGATAAGGGGCATGGAGGTTACTAGATCTACTCGCAAATGTCCATGGGTGGCATGCCTGTAGCCCTGGACAGGCATGTATCATGCACGAAGCGGAACGCAATGTTTCTTCTCGATCGCAGTTCATGCCTGTCCAGGGCTACAGGCATGCCACCCATGCGGTTAATTTGGTCGGCTATGATCAAAATCTAATCCCGCCCAAACGCCTCGCGACGGGCGTCGCGGTCGCTGTCGCGGGCGGCGATGCTATCGCGTTTGTCCCAGAGTTTTTTGCCTCGGCCGATCCCGATCTCGATCTTGACATAGCCGCGATCGAAGAAGAGTTTGGTCGGGACGATCGAAAGTCCCCGCTCATTCACGCGGCTGGAGATCTTGATGATCTGCCACTTGTGCAGCAGCAGCTTGCGCACACGACGGGATTCGACGTTGTAGCGGTTGCCCTGGTCGTAGGGGGCGATGTAGAAGTTGTTGACCCACATCTCGCCGCCCTGCACGCGGCAGAACGAATCCTGGAGGTTCGCCAGGCCCAGGCGGATCGATTTGATCTCCGTGCCGGTCAGCGCGATGCCGCAGACGTAAGTCTCTTCGATCTCATACTCGTGGCGCGCTTTTCGGTTAAGAATGGAGACGTTGCGCTTCTTAGCGTCGTCCTTCGCTTTAGTCCCAGTAGCCATATCTCTATTATAGCAGATTCGGGCCGATGGGAAACGTCCGGGAAGCCGCGCGTTTAGCGCGCGGCTTGGGGCTGCTTGGTGGAGGTAGACATCGTGGTGCGGTTGCGTCCGCGGTCTTTGGAATCGTAGAGCGCGGCGTCGGCGCGCGTCACCAGATCGACCGGGGCGTAGATGTCCATGCGCACGGCGGAAACGCCGAGACTGATGGTGATCGCGCGGCGGGGCCATTCCTGCTGTTCAATGGCCGTTCGGATACGTTCGGCCAGATGGAACGCCGCCAATTGATCCGTCTGCGGCAGGATGATCGCGAATTCCTCTCCGCCATAGCGGGCGACGGTATCGGTCTCACGCGCTTCGGAGCGGAGGAGATCGGCGACCCGCTTCAGCACGACGTCGCCTTCGGGATGCCCGAAGGTATCGTTGTATTGCTTGAAATGATCGACGTCGAGTAGAATCATCGACAGCGGGATACCGTGCCGGCTCGCGCGCCGCCACTCGGCGTCCAGGCGTTCCTGGAACGTGCGGTGGTTGGTGAGACCGGTGAGGCCGTCGGTCGTGGCGAGGGTCTCCAGGCGGGCGTTCTGCTGCTCCAGCAGGATCTGCGCGCGGACCAATTCCTCGTTCTGGGCCTCCATCTCGATCTGGACATTCTGCATCGCCTCGTTTTTCGCCAGGACTTCGGCATGCATGGCTCGCAGGTCGTGATGCGCCTGCGCCACGGCCTGAGTACGCTCGGCGACCCGCGCTTCGAGAATCTGGTTCGATCGGCGCAGTCGGCGGCTGCGCAGCGCCATGCCGGCGATCGGTAGCGAGATGATGAGTAGAACGGCAAGAATTCGGAACGGCAGTGATTCGTAAAAATGCGGACGCAGGGTGAAGGCGAACGACGCCGAGCCGATTACCAGCGGATTGGCGCCCTCACGCACGATCACCCGGAACGTATAACTGCCGGGAGGCAGGTTAGTGTAACGCACACTGTGATCGTCGACGGCCTCGGTCCAGTCCTTGTCAAACCCATCGAGCCGGTACCAGTAACGGAAGCCTCCGGAGCGCATGTAAGAGAGGCAGGCGAACCGAAACTTTGCGGAGCCTTCTCCGGGAGAGCGGATCGCCTTATGGCTTGTTGGGGTCGCGGAGCCGTTCAAAAACGCGTCTTCGATCACGACCGGCTGCCGCGTCACGCTCAGCGACTGAGGAACCACGCGCGCCAGGCCGTGATGACCGGGAAAGAGATATGCGCCATTGGGGTCTCTGGCGCCGGCGGGACAGGTCGTCGCCGCTCCGGCGCCGGCGTCTACGCCGTCGGAGGCGTCGAGCGGCGTGCAGGCGAACGAACGGCTTTGGCCGTCCGCATAGCTGCGCAGCTCCGTCGCGTTCACGGTAAAGACTCCCTTGCTGCTGTTGATATAAAGCGTACCGTCCGGATCCTCCATGATCTTATGCACGGAGTCGGCGTAAAGGCCGTCCAGGGCGCTGATGGTGCGGAACTTGCCGTGCGCGTAGCGCACGATGCCCGCGCCCCAGGTTCCCATCCAGAGATCCCCGTTCTGGGCGCGCAGAATGTCGATAACGGGGACGGAAGGCAGTCCCTGATCGGCTCCGAACCATTGCATCTTTCCGGCGACAATATGACCGACGCCCAGACCGCCCGACACCCAAACTCCGTCCGCCCCATCGGGACAGAGGGCGAAGGATCGGCCGCCAAAGGCCGGATCGGTCAGCCCAAATCGATGGACATTGCCATTGTCGTAGTGGAAGACATCCGGGCCAGCGACCCATAATCCGCCGTGCCCATCCTGCTGAATTGCGGTGATCGACACCAGTGAGGCGTTCGCCGGCTTCGCCAAAGCCAGGGCGAACGCCGGCGTGACATCTCGCACGGAACTCGCGAAGTCCCAATGGTAAAGGCGTCCCGAAAGGCCGATCCAAAGGCCTTTGTCCCCGTCCTCGCACAGAGATTCGATCGCTCCCATGCGCAGCGCCGCCGGCGCCGCCGGCATCCATTTGTCTCCTTGCAGACGTCCCAATCCCGCTCCCGTCGTGCCGACCCAGGTTCTGCCGAGATGATCGACAAGGACGCAGTTGACTTCGGCGTCCGGCAGCTGAATCCCGGAATAAAGCGTGCGGTTGAGCAGGGGGCGTCGGCGCTGCAAACCGTCGCGCGTTCCGATCCAAACGACCCCTTCGCGGTCGCGAAGGATCGGCGCGCCGCGCCATTCTGCGGGCGTGGCGCTTTTGGTGGCGCAGAACTGCGCTCCGTTAGGTCCGCACTCGACCACCCTGTTTTGCGCCTGCCGCTGCGTCCAGCCCCAGACGTTGCCGGATTGATCCTGAGAAAGATACCAACTTGCCGCTCCCACGGGATACCGGCCGACCGTGCGGACAGCCGCGCCAGATGGGCGAAGACGGCACAGATCCGAGCCGATCTGCATCCAAAGGTCGCCGTCAGGCGCGGGCGTGATTTGATTGATGGATTCGCCGGCGAACTCTCCGGGAGTGACATCCTTGAGCTTGCCGTCGCTGGAAAGAATGAACAGTCCCTTGCCGCCGACCCAGATCCGTCCATCGGAATAGGCCATCGCGCCGGACGAGCCGAGTGGAAGAGCCTCCAGTTCGCGGGCGATTCCTTGCTCGCTTACGCGGTAAACCTTGGACATCTGGGAGAAGTAAAGGTCGCCGTTGGGCGTCACTTGAAATTCGGGTTCGGGCCAGCCAGTCACTCCGGTGCAGTCGGTGAAGTTGATCTGCTCCACCAGCTTGCCGTCTTCCCAGCGGTAAAAGCGGGAATCCGTCAGTACGTACATCCGGTTGTCGAGGCCCTGGAAGATGCTGTGGACACGATTCAGTGTTCCGTCGTCCACGCGAGGCGTTACGTTCCGAAACACGCCGTTGTGCAGAAGGGAAACACCGGAACTGGCGTGAATCCAGAGATCGCCGTTCGCGTCTTCTAAAATCTTGTGAATGTTGTTGCTGATGAGGCCGGGGTTCCCGCGCATGGTGAACGTGGTGAAGTGCTCCCCATCGTAGCGGACCAGCCCCTCTTGCGTGGCGAGCCAGAGATACCCCTCGCGGCTCTGGTAGAACGATTTGATCGACGCCTGCGGCAGGCCGTCCACGGTGGTAAAGGTGGAGGCGACATACTGCGCCAGCGGCAGGCGGGCGTGGGCCTGGGCGGCGCAGCAGAGCAGAGCGGCAAGAAGAGCGGCAAGAATCGCAACGATTCGCGCTGTGTGTGGCGCTCGCCAGGAGCCGGGCTTTCGCCTCAGAAATCTTCGCAAAAATTGTTCCATGGATATAGTCCGCGTGTTACCCTTCCATTATCGGCGGATCGCAGCAATCCATGGATAGGAAATATTGGCGGAATCCTGGTATGCGTCCATTTGATTTCTCGCCAAACCCCGTGTATAATAAGAGCGATTGGTCTTTGTCCTGCGCGGGGCGGCGGCGCGAGCCGCTATGGTTGGATGCTTGGGGACGGGATTGGCACGGACTTTGCAGTGTTGGTAGATTAAGCATCGAAAAAATTGTTGATCTCTCCGCTGCTTGATCCCCCGGACCGGCGCGTCATTCCCCAGCCGGCCTCGCGTTTCAAAGAAAGGTACTTTGCATGAATATTTGTGTGATCGGCACAGGATACGTTGGATTGGTGACGGGAGTTGTCTTCTCGGACCTCGGCAACGACGTTGTCTGTGTCGATAAGCTCT
>JAOQAA010000496.1 GCA_025963815.1 Capsulimonas sp. | reverse complement strand
GGAGAGGATGCCGATGGTGTGGCGCAGCCAGGAGAAGGCGTTGGACTCGCGCTTCAGCATCTCGGTGGGCGAACCGATGCCGTCCTTGTAGAATGCGTGCGCCGCGATGCCGTATTCGGCGATGTGGTTCATGTCCTCGGTGCGAATCTGCAGTTCGACGCGCTGGTTACCGGGGCCGATCACCGTGGTGTGGATCGAGCGATAGTCATTCTGCTTCGGCGTCGAGATGTAATCCTTGAAGCGGCCCGGCACCACCGGCCAGGTCGTGTGCACCACGCCGAGTGCGCGGTAGCACGCCTCCATGTCCTGCAGCACGACGCGGAAGCCGTAAATGTCCGACAGCTGCTCGAACCCCACCGACTTGCGCTTCATCTTGGTCCAGATCGAAAACGGCTTCTTGCGTCGGCCGGTGACCCGCGCCGTGATGCCGTTCTTCTCCAGCTTCGTGGAGAGATGACTCTCGATCATGTCGATGAGGTTGCGATTGCGTTCGGTCAGTGAGTCCAGGCGCTGCATCACCACCAGATAGGCGTCGGGATCGAGCACCTTGAACGACAGTTCCTCAAGCTCCTCGCGCATCGCCTGCATACCCATGCGTCCGGCGAGCGGCGCATAGATGTCGAGGGTCTCCTCGGCGATGCGACGGCGCGAGGCCGGCGGCATGAACTCCATCGTCCGCATATTGTGCAGACGGTCGGCGAGCTTGATCAGCAGGACCCGGACGTCGTCGGCGATCGCCAGCAGCAGCTTGCGCAGGTTCTCGGCCTGTTTGGCTTCGCGCGACACCAGTTCGAGCCGCTTCAGCTTGGTCAGGCCCTCGACCAACGCGCCGATTTCGGCGCCGAACAGCTTGTCGATTTCGGTCCGGGTGGCCTCGGTGTCCTCGATCGTGTCGTGCAACAGCGCCGCCACGATGGTGGCGTCGTCGAGCTTGAGGTCGGTGAGGATCGCCGCCACTTCCAGCGGGTGTGAGAAATACGGGTCGCCCGAGGCCCGCGTCTGCTCGCCATGAGCGACCATGGCATAGACATAGGCGCGGTTGAGCAGATCCTCATCGGTGTTCGGGTTATAGGCCCGGACGCGGTCCACCAGATCGTATTGCCGCATCATCCGGACACGGGACGTCCGCGGCACCTTGGCCGGAATTGGCGTCTCTGCAGACAGCGCTTCAGGCGAAACTGGCGAGACCGCGGCGACCGTGTCGTTCGCAGCCTGCATCTGCCGTTTATTACGGCGCGAAGTCGCCATCCTAGCCTCGTTCGATCCGGTCAGCAGCGACCTGGATTCTTCATCTCAAGTTTGCCCCGAAACGGACTGCAAAAGCAAAGGCCCGGAAGCATGTCCGGGCCTTTGTGATGACTGATAATCAAAACGGTTAAGCAAAAGACCGTGTGTATCGCTTTACTCGTCTTCTTCGGGCTGCTCTTCCGGCGGAGCGAGGCCTTCGAGGCCCTTGAGGAGTTCTTCTTCGGTCATGCGCTCGACAGCTACTTCGGTATCGTCGGCATCGACGCTGGCGCCGGCGGAGCCGATCAGCGGAATCGTATCCGGCTCTGGCTCGTCCACTTCCACGAACTTCTGCAGCGAATGGACCAGTTCCTCACGGAGATCTTCCGGGGAAATGGTCTGATCAGCGATTTCGCGCAGCGAAACAACGGGATTCTTGTCGTTGTCGCGATCAATCGTAAGTTGTGAACCGGACGAGATCATTCGTGCCCGGTGTGCTGCCAGCAACACCAGGTCGAACCGGTTGTCGACCTTATCGATGCAATCTTCGACGGTTACGCGCGCCATAAAATGTCGCTCCGTTTGTTGTGGGACCGAATATGATGATTAAGTCCCGTAGGTATAGGGGCTTTGCGGCATTCGCAAGGACCAATTTGGAATTGCGTCCTTCTTAGCTTGGTTTTCTGCCGCACTATGGTACCCTCAAAAAGACCGCAGAAGCGGTGGCACCATCTGGCCAGAAGCGGATATCTCGACACCAAAAGGCTTCATTGCAAGGGAAGATGGATCGGCATATTCGGGCAGTTCCAGACCAGCTGATTGCGTGGCGTCAATAAAGCCGATCCGACGAAGAGCGGACGACAAATGTGATTCAAATGCGCAACGACGAAGTCGCGCCAAAAACGCTAACAACAACAAACCACATGAGAAAACTTGATGTCCCTCACATCTAACAAGATCGCACTCTTCATCGACGGCGCCAACCTGTACGCCACCGCCAAGACCCTCGGCTTCGACATAGACTACAAGCGCCTCCTCAAGGAATTTCAGAGCCGCGGGACCCTCGTCCGGGCCTTCTATTACACCGCTATTATCGAGGATCAGGAATACTCGTCGATTCGCCCGCTGATCGATTGGCTCGATTACAACGGCTTCACCGTTGTCACCAAGGCCGCCAAGGAATTTGTCGACGCCAGCGGACGCCGCAAAATCAAGGGTAATATGGACATCGAGCTTGCGGTCGATGTGATGGAGCTGGCGCCGTTCGTCGATGAAATCGTGCTGTTCTCCGGTGAT